>JAPKZV010000185.1 GCA_026393585.1 Actinomycetota bacterium | reverse complement strand
TGTTCTCAACGAGCCACACGATGTTGAACTCGAGAGCAACCCCGAGTGGACCACACAGACTCTTCGCATTCAGTACCAGTCGCTCATTACACCAAACACGGTTGCTGAATACGATGTTGTAGAGAAGTCGTTAAAAACTCTGAAACAAACAGTTGTTCCCAATGTTGATTTATCGCAATACGTAGCAACACGTGAGTGGGCTACTTCACACGACGGCACCTCCGTGCCAATCGACATTGTGCGTCATCGCGACACACTCCAAGATGGTTCTGCGCCCGCAGTGCTTTATGGCTATGGAAGCTACGAAATTTCTATTGCACCACATTTCTCTGTCACACGCTTTTCACTTCTCGACAGAGGTTGGGTGTGGGCCATCACCCACCCGCGTGGGGGTGGCGAGATGGGCCGACGCTGGTACCTCGGTGGACAATTGCTCACGAAACGCAATACCTTCCTCGACACCATTGCAAGCGCCGAGCATTTAGTAGCCAATAAGTGGGCACGTACGGGCGGTATTGCGCTGTACGGCGGCAGTGCAGGCGGCCTCCTTGTTGGTGCATGCATCAATATGGCACCCCATGTGTTTGGAGCAGCAGTTGCTGCAGTTCCATTCGTCGACGTGGTGAGCACCATGAGCGACCCCACACTTCCACTCACTGTGACCGAATGGGAAGAATGGGGCGACCCGCGCAGTGAGCCCTGGGCTTCATACATGTTGTCGTACTCACCGTACGACAACGTTGAAGACAAGCAGTACCCACCGCTCTATGTAACAGCCGGCTTGAATGACCCTCGTGTGAGTTACCACGAGCCAGCCAAGTGGGTTGCCAAATTGCGGTCAATGCAGAACAACACGAGCGATATCTTTTTCCGTTGCGAGATGGGCGCTGGCCACGGCGGGCCTTCAGGGCGTTACGAACATTGGCGCGACGAAGCACACACCATTGCATTCATGCTGCAACAACTACCAACACACTCAATATAAGAAAAACCACGTTTCTCCACACGTGGTTCATCGATAAAGGTGCCCGCGACACGGCACCAAAGCACCGACACGACGGTGTCTCTCCACGGCGCAGCAATTGAACAATGCGCACTGTGAAGCCGGCGAGCAATATGCATGCAGCAACTCCTGTTACAACAAGTGCAACTTGTGCAATGAGTAAAGCTCCCAGCACTACTTCACACCACGGCAATGCCCATTTCACGAGAGCATCAATAAATGTGCGCCCAGTAGAAAATGGCGTAGTGGAAATACTCCACTCTTTCCCCTGTGCAAGTTTGCTCACACCAGCCCATACGAACATGAGGCCAAGAGCCATACTCACGAGCACGCGCAGTGCATTCACTCGGGGAATGCAACCTCTACAACTTTGCCGCGGTAAAACGCCATGGCATGCGGCGAGACACCCGTTGGAGTGTGGAGATGCGTTACTTGCCCCACCACGAAATAGTGATCTCCGTAAAGCGCATCGGAGTGGAGATTGCAGTCGATGTGGGCAAGTGAGCCTGCAATTGCTGGTGCCCCATTGAGCGAAGGTGCCCATTCAATGCCAGCAAAACGATCGTCCGACTCTTTTGCAAATCTCCAGCACACATCGGCTTGGTTCTCAGCCAACACATTGACACAGAACTTTCCTGTTTCTTTGAGTGCATTCCATGTTTTTGACTGAATACCAGGAAGAAAGCCCACCAATGGTGGTTCAAGAGACACTGAGACAAATGAGCCAATTGTGATTCCCTGCGGCGCGCCATCGGAATCTATTCCTGTTACTACAACAACACTTGTTGGAACATGGCCAAGTACGTCGCGGAATTGTCGAGAGTGATGGAAGAGCGCCAAGTTCTTCACCCCGTGAGTGGTTGCCACCCACACTGCGTATTCTGCCGTGCAGTGTCCCCATGTTGATTTCACTGCAAACTCTTGCGGCGTGAATTGTGAGTCGTGAATGAGAAGGTCTGCGCCTTCCACCAATTCACGTGCTCCATCGCTAATGCCATGTGAGCCATCGGTGGGTTGCTGATGGTCAGACAAGTAGGCAATTGATTTGCCATTGAGTTCAATGCGAAAACCGAGCGTTGCCCCCACGTGAGGAATAGCACGAGCTTTCACATGAACATCGTCAATCATGAAATCGGAATTTGGCGTATCGACAAAAGAAATGGTTCCGGGAATGTGAGACAACCCCACAGGAAAAAGAGGAGGGCTCACCAATTTGTCGAACACTGCTTTCAACGACATGCCATCGTCTTGCACAGGCCCACGCACAGTGAGAACAGTTTCATCGTTCAACAAAGGTGCAAAAAACGGAAGTCCCTGCGTATGGTCGAAGTGCGAATGCGTTAAGAGGCAGGTGCCAACGAACTTGGTATCGCGTGTGAGGCATTCCTTGCCGAAATAGCGAAGTCCCGTTCCGAGATCAAACAAGATGGGCTGGCTTCCGGATGAGAGCACCGAGACACACGAGGTATTGCCGCCATAGCGCATGATGTCGTCGCCATGGCAAGGTGTTGAGCCACGAACGCCATGAAATGTGACCGAGAACGTCGTCTCAGAACCAGTGTCGTGCCCCCGCATAAGTGATGACGCTACGCCTCTTTACGCAAAGGTGTAAATGTTGACGAGCGTGACGTTGGTCGCAAGGCCTCGCACAGCGACTACCGTTCACGTATGGGCAATAACACACCACGCATGCAAGAAGTCTCCGCAAACGGCATCGACTTCCACTACCTCACCCAAGGCAGTGGCCCGTTAGCCCTTTGCCTACACGGCTTCCCCGATACAGCCCACTCATGGATCCCCACCATGAACTACATCGCAGATGCAGGTTTCACTGCAGTAGCACCAATGATGCGTGGTTACGCCCCAACATCACTTGCTTCCGACGGGTGTTACCAAACTGCTGCACTATCTCACGATGCTGTTGCACTGCATGAAGCACTTGGTGGTTCAGACGATGCGGTCATCATTGGCCAC
>JAPKZV010000052.1 GCA_026393585.1 Actinomycetota bacterium | reverse complement strand
GGTGTCGGGCGGTCGAATGGGTCGTCGGTTTCTACCATTTCAGGAAGTTCATCAACACTGTTGGGGAGGTAACTCAGAATTTGCTCTACTGCCAAATGAGCTGCTTCAACATTGGGAACAACAAGAGAGGCAACACCACTTGCGCGAGCATGTGTTGCTGCGCCGCCGAGTTCTTCATTGCTCACGGTTTCGCCAGTGAATTCCGCAACCATGGTTGGCCCTGAAACAAATGCGTAGGCATCTTCGGTCATCACCACAAAGTCGGCGAGCCCAATGAGGAGTGCCGGCCCCGATACAGCTGGGCCAGTGACAACGTGAATAGTGGGAACAATTCCTGAGCAACGAGCAAGAGCACGTGCTGCTGAACCCCAGCCATGGAGTGCAGCAATGCCTTCAACAATGTCGGCACCAGAAGAGCCAAGGCTCATGACGAGCGGATAGCGCTTGTCGCACGCAATGGTTGCTGCTGTTTCGATGACTAAACATGCGTCGGCAGACAATGCACCTCGACGCACTTCTTCTTCAATATTGATCCAGACCACGCGACGAGGAGCATCGGGATTGAAAGTATTGAGAACGCGAATATCGGCGTGTGCGGCTCCGCGTATCGACTTGACGAGGTCGATGGAAGGTGCAAATTCGTTCGCAAGTGTCATGACAAGGTCAACACTAGGCGCGCGGCTCGGTGTTTCTTGCAAGCGGGAATGCTCCCTTGCCAACATAAACACCAGGTTGGCGTGTGCCGTATTTCTCAATGACCATTTGTGCTTCTGCAAGTGTGGCGCGTGTGGCGCGGTTGGGTTGTGGGCGCCGACGTTGGGCCCAGCCCACTACGCGACGTGGAAGCTCGGGCACAGCAATGCGCACGAAGTCACCTTTCAACCAGCCAGGAATTGCACTTGCGGGAACAATGGCCGCACCGAATCCTTCAAAGGCGAGTGAAGCAAGAAGTCGCACACCGTCGATTTCGGCTTGAGCCTGCAGTGCTACACCTTTGTTCGCAGCTGCGCGGTCGACAATGCGGCGAAAGGCTGTGCTGCGCGGTGGAAGCAACAACGGGTGGGTCGCAAGTTCTGTGAGCGAGATGGTGTCGTACGAGGCAAGGGCATGCTTGGAGTGGGCGAGGAGCAACATGTCTTCGGCAAAGAGCGGTTGTGTGATGAGCTCAGGGTCTTCTACTGGCAAGTGAACAATGGCTGCGTCGATGGTGCCATTGGCGAGGCGAGGCAAGAGTGACGATGTGCTGCCCTCGTGCACAATGGTGCGAATACCAGGATGAGAGTGCGAGAGCGAGGTGAGCAGGCGCGGCATGAACCACCGGGCCGTGGTGCCAAGTACTCCGAGGCGGGTTTCGCCCGTTATTGCCTCATCGCGGGCCTTGATGTCGGAGGTGATGTCGTCCATCTCGTGCACGATGCGCCGGGCGCGCTCGGCAACAGCGAGACCCTCATCGGTGAGTTGGCCGCTGTGGCGGTCGATGAGGGTGGTGCCTAAGTCCTTTTCGAGCCGGGAAATATGGGCGGAAACGTTGGATTGCACCGTTCCGAGTGACTTTGCCGCCGCAGAAAACGAGCCGTGGTCGGCAATGGCGAGAAGGCTGGTGAGCTGCCGAAGTTCCATCACAAAAAAAGATACCAAGTATCTTGCCGTTCGCCTTGAGTAATACCCAGAAATGAGGCAAGATATATCCAACAAGCGAATCGGACTTCCCCCAAGACCGATTCGTGAAGAACCCATCGATGGTCCCCCACCATCGGGTTCCTTGGTTGAGAGGCCTCACGCCCCCCGCGTGAGGCCTCTCCCATATACCGGGAGAGGTACTACTTCTTGGCGAGGTTTTGTCGCACGATGTTGAGTGCAGAACCTGCTTTAAACCATTCCACTTGCTCGGGGCTAAAGGTGTGCTTTGCCTCGAAGTCAACAGTGGAACCATCGGTCTTTGTGATGCGACATGTGATGGGCTTGTCGGGAACTGGTGGAAGACCCATCACGCTGATGCGATCGTCTTCGCCGATGAGGTCGTACGTTGCAGGGTCAGAGAATGTGAGTGGAACAAGACCTTGCTTCTTCAAGTTTGTTTCGTGAATGCGAGCAAACGAGCGAGCGAAAATAACAACACCACCACGGAAGCGTGGTTCCATTGCAGCGTGTTCACGCGATGAACCTTCACCGTAGTTTTGATCGCCAATTGCACACCATGAAATACCAGCTTGCGAATAACGCTTTGCAATTTCTGGATAGAGGCGAGTGCCACCATCGGTGATGTCTTTGCCTTCGCCAGTTGCGCCGTTGAATGCGTTGATAGCACCAATGAACAAGTTGCCAGAGATGTTCTCTAAGTGACCACGATAGGTGAGCCATTTTCCTGCTGCAGAAATGTGGTCGGTGGTGCACTTGCCTTTTGCTTTCATGAGCACAGGAAGATCGATGTAGTCAGAACCATCCCACGCAGTGAATGGTTCGAGCAATTGCAAACGATCGGAAGTTGGGCTCACTGCAACAGTGATTTTGCTGCCGTCTGCTGGTGGTTGTGTGAAGGTGTCAACACCTGGGTCATAACCATTTGCAGGAAGCACTTCGCCAACAGGAGCAGAGAGCAATACTTCAGTGCCGTCTGGTGCAGTGATGGTGTCGACCGTTGGGTCGAAGTCGAGGCGACCTGCCAATGCAATGGCAATAACGGTGTCGGGGCTAGTAACAAACGACAAGGTGTTTGCTGAACCATCGTTGCGCTTCGGGAAGTTGCGGTTGAATGAGTTCACAATGCTGTTGGGTTTTGCCGTCACATCGGCATGACGTTCCCACTGACCAATGCACGGGCCACAGGCGTTGGCAAGAACAGTTGCACCAATTGCTTCGAGGTCGGCCATGAGCCCATCGCGTTCAATGGTGGCGCGAATTTGTTCTGACCCTGGCGAGATGAGCAACTCTGTTTTTGCGCGCAACCCGCGTGCAGCTGCTTGGCGTGCAACCGATGCTGCACGTGTGATGTCTTCGTATGAAGAGTTGGTGCAGCTACCAATCAGTGCTGCAGAAACTTCAAGTGGCCAGCTGTTTTCGCGAGCAGCATCGCCAACGCCAGCACCAACTTTGTGCGCACGGTCTGGTGAGTGAGGGCCGTTAATGAGTGGCTTCAATGAGTTGAGATCAATTTCAATGAGCTGGTCGTATTGTGCGCCATCGTCGGGGCGAAGTTCGCTCGCAACTTTGTCGGCTGCAGCGGCAATGTCGGCGCGGCCTGTTGCTTGCAAATACTTTGCCATGTGTTGGTCGTAAGAAAACACTGAACACGTTGCACCAATTTCTGCGCCCATGTTGCAAATAGTTGCTTTGCCCGTTGCGGAAATGGAGTCGGCTCCGTCGCCGAAGTATTCAACAATTGCACCTGTTCCACCTTCAACGGTGAGCACGCGTGCAACTTCCGTGTGGCTGTCGGTACCAATCATCATTCCGCCAGGGAATGCGTAGTGCTCAAGAACAACTTGGTGAATAATGCCGCTGCCTTGGCCCCAAAAACCAATGCCGAACTTTGCAGAAACAGAACGCAAGAAGTCGTAGACCTCTTTGTTGGTATCGATGGCAACACCCATGTCGATGCGTGCACCGGTCTTGGCCATAATGAGGTGATCGCAGTGCACAGTTGATGGCACCAACGTTTCAGGAAGACCAGCGGTCATGAACTGCAAGAGCGCCATTTGGGCTGTTGCGTCTTGCATGGCAACACGGTCGGGACGGAAGTCGGCATAGCTGCGGCCGCGTTCCATTTCCTGATTTGCTGGGTCGGCAAGGTGGTTGATGAGAATTTTCTCGGTGAGCGACAATGGGCGACCGAGGCGCTTACGGCCAAGGGCTGCGCGCTCCACAAGGGTGCCATAGACGGCATTCACGAGTGAGATGGGGGTTCCTGCTGACACGGCCATTGGGGGCTCTTTTCTCTCGAGCAAGCCGGGTTGCCCACGGAACTTGCAAATGTGTGCTGTGTAGACAACTCTAATACAAGTGAGGACCATTCGCTATCAGCAGATTGCCGAGAACCTGCGCGAACGCCTGGTCGCGGGCAATTTCGTCGCTGGTCGGATGTTGCCGAGCGAGTCGGAGTTATCTGCTGAGTTCTCTGCAAGTCGAGTCACGGTGCGACGTGCACTTGAAGTGCTGCGCGATGAAGGCCTCGTGAGTGCCCGACAAGGTTTCGGATGGTTTGTTCCTGGCGACACGGTGCGTCAGCCGTTGGGAAAATTGGCAACCATCGAAGAACAAATGCGGGCGAGTGGAGTGACTTCGCAGCGACGCATTGTGGAGTTTGGTTTTGAATCGGCGCCGAAGAAAATTGCCGATGTGTTGGGAACAACCCAAGTGCTGCGCGTTCTGCGCGTGAACCTTGCCGACGGCGAACCCTTTGCCATTGTGACGGTGTGGTGTTCTGCAGAAGTGGGCCAGCATTTGTCGCGTCGCGATGTTGAGCAGTCGCCATTTTATGAACTACTTGATGTTCCACTCAGTGGAGCAACGCAAACCATTGGTGCCGATGCGGCAACTCCAGACGACGCAACAATGTTGCATATTCCTGTTGGTTCACCTGTCTTGCGTTGTGAGCGGGTCACGTCCGATACCACTGGTCGCCCAGTGTTGGTATCGCATCACGTGTTTCCCGCTCACCGCACAGAGTTTGTAGTTGACTTGCCGTACACCGAGCCATCAATTGCGCCCAGTGGTTTACGGCTCGTTGACTAGTTGCGAATTACCACTTATCCCAGTGCAAAATGCCATCGAGTGGCAAACGCTTAGCAACCTTGAAGTCGGTTCCGATGGTGTACGCAATGGGGAAGAGTCCGGCTTGGGTGACTTTGTCGAACGGAATGCCGAGTACTTCAGCGGCACGCTTTTCGCCTTCGCCGATGAGGTGAATGGTGGTCCAAGCTGAACCAATGCCGCGCTCACGAGCCGCAAGCATGAATGACCACACTGCAGGAAGGAGTGAGCCCCATGCCGATGCGCCTTGCATCACCGATGCGTTGTCGAGACGACCAGTGATGCACGGAACGAGCATGAGTGGAACGCGATGAAAGTTTTCGGTGAGGTATGTTGCCGATTCGGTGATTTTTTCTTTTTGTGCAGAGCGTGGGTCGTCGTCTGCATAGCCGGCGCTCGTTGGATTTTTTGCGTAAATAGAAAAGTTCTCTTTGTAAATGTCGGCAAGAGCTTTTTTCTTGGCGGCATCTTCAACAACAATCCACTGCCAACCTTGGCTGTTTGAGCCGGTTGGGGCTTGAAGGGCAATTTGCAGGCACTCTTCCACGACGGTTCGGGCAACAGGCTTGTCGAAATCTAGGCGCTTGCGCACGCTGCGGGTGGTGGTGAGTACTTCGTCGGCGGTGAGGTTCAATTTCATCTCTTCAGTGTGTCATGTGAGGCACGGGAGTGCGAGACTGAAACGATGAGCAGCGAAAAGAGAGTCACTATTTCTGTTAATGGCGGCATTGCAGATGTGCGCATGAACCGCCCCGATAAGCGAAATGCGCTCGATGGAGCAATGTTTGCGGGTCTGGCTGAAGCCGGAGGCGAATTGAAAGCGCGCAAAGACGTGCGCGTGGTGGTGTTGTCGGGTGAGGGCTCGTCGTTTTGTGCGGGTCTCGACTTTGGTTCGTTTCAGCAAATGGCAGGTGGGGCAAGTGACGCTCCTCGTGAACCACGTGCATCAGATATGCAAGAGGGTCGCATCACGCACCTGGGCCAGCAAGCGGCGTGGGCATGGCAAGAGATTCCTGTTCCTGTTATCGCCGCGGTGCACGGCCACGCACTGGGTGGCGGTATTCAAATCGCACTCGGTGCCGACATTCGCATTGTGCACCCCGACACACAAATGGCGGTGCGCGAAGTGCATTGGGGCCTTGTCCCCGACATGACCGGAACGTTGGTGCTCAGCCGTTTGGCGCGCCCCGATGTAGTGAAAGAGCTTGTTTTCACTGCCCGTGTCTTTTCAGGCAAAGAAGCATTCGAGCTCGGTTTGGCTACACGCCTCTCGGCAACGCCATTCGACGATGCCATGGCAATGGCTCAGGAAATTGCCGACCGCAGCCCCGATGCCATCCGCGGCTCGAAAGAGTTACTCAATCGCCTGTTTGCCGACGGGGCTGCCGAACAATTTGCCGAGGAGCGCCGGGTCATAGGCGCACTCATCGGCAAGGCCAACCAAGTGGAAGCCGTCACAGCGAACTTCGAAAAGCGGAAAACCGCTTTCATTGACCCCGCCTAGGGCGATATCCTTTCTCCGCTGGGCCAGCGTCGTCCCAGAGGAAACCTTCAGAACTGCATAGTTCTGATGACAACCCAAAGTTCTCGGAGCAAATTGTCGCGAAAACCGCTACACACCGCGCCGAGAACCCTTACACCTCATTGGAGACTGTTCGTGTCGACGCACAACTCACATTTTTATCCTGCTGCACGTGGTCTGTACGACCCTCGCTTTGAGCACGATGCCTGCGGCGTCTCTTTCGTTGCGCAAATGAAGGGTATTGCGAGCCATAACATCGTGCGTCTCGGTATTGGTGCTTTGTGCAACATGGAGCACCGTGGTGCCACAGGTGCAGAAGCCGATACTGGCGACGGTGCGGGCATTCTCATTCAGGTTCCCGATGCATTTTGTCGTGCAGTAGCTGGTGTGGAACTTCCTGCAGCTGGCGCGTACGGCGTGGGCTTGGCATTCATGCCACAAGCAGCCAGTGATGTTGCACTTGCTGTTGCGCGTATTGAAGCGATATTTGCAGAGTCGCAATTGCGTGTTCTTGCCTGGCGCGATGTGCCAGTGAACCCTTCTTGCCTCGGTGCAACTGCACTTGCAGTAATGCCCACCATGCGTCAAATTTTTGTCAGCGATGCTCAGGGAACAAGTGGTATTGAGCTCGATCGCAAATTGTTCATTGCACGTAAACGCGTTGAACATGAATTGCCTGCGGAATTGTCAACGTACTTTCCATCATTGTCGGCGCGTACTTTGGTCTATAAAGGAATGTTCACCACGCCAGAACTCGGCGAATTCTTTCCCGACTTGTCTGATGAGCGCATGGAATCGGCTCTTGCTTTGGTGCATAGTCGTTTCAGCACCAACACGTTTCCTTCGTGGCCGCTTGCTCACCCATACCGCTTCATTGCACACAACGGCGAAATCAACACGGTGCAAGGCAACCGCAACTGGATGCGTACGCGTGAGTCGTTGCTGTCGAGCGAGCTTCTTCCCGACCTAGAAAAAGCATTCCCCATTTGCACAGTGGGTGGCTCCGACTCCATGTCGTTCGACGAAACGTTAGAAGTTATTCACCTTGCTGGGCGCTCGTTGCCGCATGCAGTTCTCATGATGATTCCTGAGGCATGGCAAAACAACGACCGCATGGATGCGAAAAAGCGTGCGTTTTATGAATACCACGGCTCACTCATGGAACCATGGGACGGGCCAGCAAGCGTTGCCTTCACCGATGGAACAGTCATTGGTGCAGTACTCGACCGCAACGGATTGCGTCCGAGCCGTTATTGGGTAACAGACGATGATCTCGTTGTAATGGCCAGTGAGTCGGGTGTGCTCGACATTGCTCCAGAGCGCGTGGTGAAAAAAGGTCGCTTGCAACCAGGGCGGATGTTCCTCATCGACACCGCACAAGGTCGCATTATTGACGACGACGAAGTGAAGTCGGAACTTGCCGCCATGGCCCCTTATGAAGAGTGGGTTGCGCAAGGCATGGTGAAGCTGGAAGATCTTCCCGAGCGTGAACATGTTGTTTACGGCCACGACAGCGTTCTGCGTCGTCAACAAATGTTTGGTTACACGCACGAAGAACTGAAAATCATTGTGGCGCCAATGGCAAAAGGTGGCTTAGAACCAATTGGTTCCATGGGCACCGACACGCCCATTGCTGTGCTGTCAAAGCGTCCGCGTTTGTTGTTCGATTACTTCCAACAGTTGTTTGCGCAAGTAACAAACCCACCACTCGATGCTATTCGTGAAGAAGTGGTTACGGCAGTGAGCCGCACAGTGGGCCCCGAAGCAAACCTTTTGTCTGCAGGGCCAGATGCATGTCGCCAACTCGCGATGCCTTTCCCCATCATCGACAACGACGACCTTGCTCGCATCATTCACATCAACGACGATGGCAACTTGTCGCACTTGAAGTCGGCAGTTATTTCTGGACTCTTTCGTGTAAGTGGTGGCGGAGACGCACTACGCGAGGCACTCACACGTGTACGTAGTGAAGTAGAAGCAGCAATTGACGATGGTGCTCGCATCATTATTTTGTCCGACCGCAACTCCGATGAAATTCATGCACCCATTCCGTCGCTCCTCATGACAAGTGCTGTTCATCACCATCTCATTCGTCAGAAAAAGCGCACGCTTGTTGGTCTCATTGTGGAAACCGGCGATGCGCGAGAAGTGCATCACATGGCGTTGCTCATTGGTTTTGGCGCGGCTGCAATTAACCCGTATCTCGCTTTTGAATCCATTGACGACATGATTTTGAGTGGCGAAGGCGTTGGTCTGCATGGTCTTGGTGGCATCGATGCCGGTAAGGCCCGCAAGAATTACATCAAGGCATCTGGCAAAGGTGTTTTGAAGGTCATGTCGAAAATGGGCGTGTCGACTGTTGCTTCGTATACCGGTGCGCAGATCTTTGAAGCCATTGGTTTGTCGAGCGAACTTGTTGACGAATTCTTTACAGGAACTGTTTCTCGCCTGGGCGGAATTGGGCTCAACGAAATCGCTATTGAAGCTGCGGCGCGTCATAGTGCTGCGCACCCATCGCGTCCGGAAGAACGCTCGCATCGCAAGTTGGAATTGGGCGGTGAGTACCAATGGCGTCGTGAAGGTGAATATCACCTCTTCAACCCCGAAACCGTCTATCGCTTGCAACACAGCACGCGTTCTGGCAGGTACGACGTGTTCAAGCAGTACACCGCTGCGGTCGACGATCAGTCTCGCAATCTTGCAACTCTGCGTGGGCTCTTCCACTTGAAAACAGGTGTGCGTCCTGCAGTGCCCATCAGCGAAGTGGAATCGGTGAGCAGCATTGTTTCTCGTTTCTCGACTGGCGCAATGAGCTACGGATCCATTTCGGCCGAAGCACATGAAACTTTGGCAATTGCTATGAACCGTATTGGCGGCAAGAGCAACACAGGTGAAGGCGGCGAAGATGCCGAACGTTTCACGCCAATGGCTAATGGCGATTCAAAGCGCTCAGCCATTAAGCAAGTTGCTTCGGGCCGATTCGGCGTAACGAGCGAATACCTCGTCAATGCCGACGACATTCAAATCAAAATGGCACAGGGCGCAAAGCCTGGTGAAGGTGGTCAGCTTCCTGGCCACAAGGTGTATCCGTGGGTAGCAAAAACTCGCTTCAGTACTCCTGGTGTGGGTCTCATTAGCCCACCTCCTCACCACGACATCTATTCCATTGAAGATCTCAAGCAACTCATTCACGACTTGAAGAACTCCAACCCTGCTGCACGTGTACACGTGAAGTTGGTTGCCGAAGTTGGTGTAGGAACCGTTGCTGCTGGTGTGAGCAAGGCAAAAGCCGACGTTGTGCTCATTTCGGGTCACGACGGCGGAACTGGTGCATCGCCACTGACATCACTCAAGCACGCAGGTGCCCCATGGGAACTTGGTCTTGCAGAAGCACAACAAACCTTGATGCTCAATGGTTTACGCGATCGCATTGTGGTGCAAGCAGATGGCCAGATGAAAACTGGCCGTGACGTCATTATTGCTGCGCTTCTTGGTGCAGAAGAGTTTGGCTTTGCAACAGCACCGCTCGTGGTGAGTGGCTGCATCATGATGCGCGTGTGCCATCTCGATACGTGCCCCGTGGGTATTGCTACGCAGAACCCTGAGTTGCGCGCTCGCTTTAGTGGCAAGCCAGAGTTCGTTACTAACTTCTTTGAATTTATTGCCGAAGAAGTTCGTGAGTATTTGGCAGCAATGGGATTCCGCAGCATTCAAGAAGCTGTTGGCCATGTTGAATTCATCGATGCGGTGGAAGCGGTCGATCATTGGAAAGCAGAAGGGCTCGATATCTCGCCACTTCTCGCAGTGCCAGAGAACCCTTACAACCAAACTATGCATCACAGCGTGTTGCAAGAGCACGGTCTCGATGAAGCACTCGATATGCAACTCATCGCAGCAAGTACAGCAGCCCTGGAAAAGGGAACTCCTGTGCAACTCTCGTTCCCTATTCGCAACGTGAATCGCACTGTGGGCACCATGCTCGGCAGTGCCCTCACGAAGAAGTGGGGTGGCGCTGGGCTTCCCGATGCAACAATCGCTATTGAATTCACCGGTTCTGCAGGTCAGTCATTTGGTGCCTTTGTGCCACGCGGCATTGAAATGCGTCTCGTTGGTGACTCAAATGACTATCTCGGTAAAGGCTTGTCGGGCGGGCGACTCATTGTGCGCCCCAGCGATGCATCAACATTTGTTGCGGAAGACAACGTCATTGCCGGAAACGTCATTGGCTACGGTGCAACAAGCGGCGAAATTTACTTACGCGGCATGGTGGGCGAGCGCTTCTGCGTGCGCAACTCTGGTGCCATAGCTGTTGTTGAAGGCGTTGGCGACCATGGCTGTGAATACATGACCGGTGGTCGTGTAGTGGTGCTCGGTGCTACTGGTCGCAACTTTGCGGCAGGTATGTCGGGCGGCGTTGCTTACGTTTATGACCGTGACGGAGAATTCGCATCGCGCGTGAACTATGAACTTGTTGAAATTGAACCGCTCGATGAAACAGATCTGGACTGGTTGAAGTCAACAGTAGAAAAGCATGTGGAGTACACGGGTTCCGAAGTGGGGCAACGTCTCTTGAACTCTTGGAATGTGGAAACATCGAAAATTCGCAAGGTGATGCCTCGCGATTACCGCAGTGTTCTTGCGGCAATTGCTCAGGCAAAGTCTGAAGGTCTTAATGAAGAAGAAACCAACGTACGCATCATGGAGGTAGCCCATGGGTGAGGCAACAGGATTTTTGAAGTGGGACCGTCAAGGCCCACAACGTCGCTCGGTTCCCGTTCGCTTGCGCGACTGGAAAGAGGTGTACGAGCCATTCGATAAAGATGAGCTCAATCATCAGGCGGGCCGCTGCATGGACTGCGGCATTCCTTTCTGCAACAACGGATGTCCACTTGGCAACCTCATTCCCGACTGGAATGACTTGGTGTATCGCAACCATTGGCGCGATGCCATTGACCGCTTGCATGCCACCAACAACTTCCCTGAATTCACAGGTCGGCTGTGCCCAGCACCTTGCGAGTCGGCATGTGTACTTGGTATCAACGCTCAACCAGTGGCCATCAAGCAGGTAGAAGTTGAAATCATCGACCATGCATGGAATGAAGGCTGGGTTGTTGCCCAAAAGCCATCGGTGAAAACCGGCAAGCGCGTCGCTGTTATTGGTAGCGGGCCTGCTGGCTTAGCTGCTGCACAACAACTCACGCGTGCTGGTCACGACGTCGTGGTGTTGGAACGAGCCGACCGCATTGGCGGGCTCTTGCGCTACGGCATTCCTGAATTCAAAATGGAAAAGCACCACATCGACCGCCGTTTAGAGCAGATGCGTGAAGAAGGAACTGAGTTCCGCACCAATGCAGATGTGGGCGGGGCAATTGACGTTGAAGTTCTGCGTGCAACACACGATGCAGTTGTACTTGCATGTGGTGCAACGGCATGGCGCGATCTGCCAGTGCCAGGGCGTGAGCTCAACGGCATTTATCAGGCAATGGAATTTTTGCCATTGGCAAACAAGGTGCAAGAAGGCGACTTTGCCGAGTCGCCCATTTCCGCAGCAGGTAAGAACGTCATCATTATTGGTGGCGGCGATACTGGTGCCGACTGCTTGGGCACGTCACATCGTCATGGCGCAAAGTCGGTGACGCAGCTGGAAATTATGCCGCGACCACCAGAAGAGCGTGCGGGCAATAACCCATGGCCACAGTGGAGCCTTGTGTATCGCGTGTCGAGTGCGCATGAAGAAGGTGGCGAGCGTGTGTACAGCGTGAACACCGAGCGTTTCCTCGACGACGGCAATGGCAATGTACGTGCGTTGCTCATTCATGAAGTAGAGATGAAAGACGGGAAGTTTGAAAAAGTTCCTGGCTCCGATCAAGAACTTCCTGCCGATCTCGTGTTTCTCGCATTGGGTTTTGTTGGACCAGAAAAAGGTTCATGGCTCGATCAGATGGGTCTCACCTACGACGAACGTGGCAATGTTGCTCGTGACGACCACTACAAAACTTCTGCAGATGGCGTGTTTGTGGCAGGTGACATGGGTCGCGGGCAAAGCCTCATTGTGTGGGCAATTGCTGAAGGCCGTGCATGTGCGGCAGGCGTTGATGCCTTCCTCATGGGCGAAACACATTTGCCGTACCCCATAGCACCAACTGCACGGCCTCTTGCGTAAGATTTGTCTGTGCAGGAACGTGAACAAGTAGCGGTACGTCAGCAACGACGTTGGGTTCCTGCGGTTCTCGCTGTTGTCTTTACTCCACTCATGGTTCTTGCAGTCAGCGCATGTAGTCAAGACGTCTCGGGCACTGCGACAACTGTGGTTCCTGTTGGTGCTACCGACTTCGCCACTATTCCTCCTGTCATCACCACTGCTCCAGGCGTGAGCACCACGTTGCCGCCAGGATCAGTGGGCTACGAGCAAGAGTATGTAGTTGCCTCTGGCGATTCACCCATCAAGGTGGCCAATTCGTATGGCATCAGCGTTGAAGAGTTGCTCATGTATAACGGTTGGGTATCAACGTCACAGTTTCCTTACCCCACGCAAACGTTGAAAATACCTCCAACGGCAAAGACCACGACAGCGCAAGCAATTGCCAACACCACGCTTCCTCCGCAAGGTCCAAGTTCAAAGGGTTGTGGAACTCGTCCGGCAGGCACTTATGAAGTTGCTCCTGGAGACTCGCTGTCGAAAATTGGCTCGCTGTTCTGCGTGAAGATGGCGGCCATCATGACCGCGAATGGTTGGTACACACAGGACGATGTCAAACTCTTCGCTGGCCAAAGCATCATCATTCCCGCCTGGGTCGGATAAATCTTTCATCAATAAATAGGGCAATGCCCAAGAGCGCGATGGCAACAACGCCGTCAAGCCACCAATGATTTCCGGTAGCCGACACAACAAAAATGGTCGCAACCACGTGAAAGAGAGCCAGCCAGCGCCACTTGCTTGTACAAGTTGCCACGATGCCGAACGACACCACCGCCGCCCAACCCACGTGAATTGATGGCATGGCGGCAAATTGGTCAGATACTCCCTTGCCCACTGGTCCGTAAACAGACATCCCGTATCGCGTTGATAAGTCGATGTACCCGAGCTCGGGGAAAAAGCGTGGGGGAGCAACGCGAATGAATCGAATAGATAAACACATTGCCGTGAGAAGGGCGAGCCCGTTTCGCCATTTGGGGTAGGCATTTCTGTGAAAAGCAAAAAGCCATACGAGAAAGATCAACAACACGGGTACATGGGCAATTGCGTAGTAGGTATTTGATGCCTGGGCTAGCCACTCGTGCTCGAGAACAAACTTTTGTAAGGAAAGCTCTGAGGGAAGAAAGATCTCTCGCTGAAAACTCTCTAACGACTTTCCGCGCTCAATTGCTCCTAAAGACTGGTCGAGAGGAAGCACGCGGGCCAAGCGCCACAACGTATACAAACCCGCTACAAAGGAAATTTCTTTGGTAGCCGCAATGAATTGAGTTTGCACTTTGGCCGCCATGGAAGGGCCTTGGGGCGATGGTGTTGTCATTCGCTGTACTGCAAACGATGCTGTTGCGCTTGATGCGGCAATTGCAGCACCTTGTTGCCATGTCAGCCAATCCACGTGGAAGAGCGTAAAGGGGAATTACTAGCCGAGGTTTGGCCAGCGCCGTTTTTGTCGGCGTCGTTGGCCTGCGGCACCTAGCTTGCGGTGCTCATAGAGGCTCCATTGACGTCTCCAGCCAGAGTATTCAGGCCCAGTGAGTGCAGTGGAACGACCGGCTGCAGCGCGCTGACGTGATGTCCAGAAATCGGTGAGCGACTCGTCGCCAAGAAGAGTGACTGCTTTTTCAATGCGCTCATTGAAACGACGCGTGTTGTCGTTTTCTTCGGGGAAAAGTGGTGCTCCAAAAATCACACGTACGTGCCCACGGCGGGGGCGCTTCATGCCCTTGCCGAAAATGGAGCCAGTTCCATCGATGAATACCGGCACAACTGGTGAACCTGTTTTGATGCTCAAGTAAGCAGCGCCTGCTTTGAAGTCTTGGCCCCAACCATCTGGCGAGCGGCCGCCTTCGGGGTAAATGACCACACTCCAGTCGCGAGCAAGAAGTGCACGCAACTCATCTGAAGATTTACGGCTGGTGGTTTCGCGGTCAATAGGGAATGCATTGAGTGCGAGAGCAGCAATGGTGCCCTTCGTGCGCTTATCGAAGAAATAGTCGGCAGCGGCAGCAACAACTAAACGGTCATTCCACGGAGAAGGAACCGCGGTGGTCATGAGTGGAGTGTCGATGTGCGAGTGATGATTAGGAGCGAAAATCACTCCGCCCACATCGGTTCGTTTTGCTAGGTCGCTCAAGCGATCGATGCCTTCAACCTTCGGACGTGCCAAGAACTTCACCATTCCTGTGACGGGTCCGGCAACCAAAATGCGACGCACCGCACGTGCTGCAGGCTTGCGAGCAAAAGACGTGTCGAAGTAAGCGCCTAAATGTGGTTCTTTGGGAGGAACACTCACACCACGCGGAACTGACGGAGCGCGAAAGGGGAACCCGGCTCGGCGCCAAAATGCCACACCTTTCGATGCAGCTTTTTCAACGCCAGCAATGCCACGAGCTCCGCGTTGTAAAACGCGTCGTGCGGCTGCCGAGCGGCTCTTGAAAGCGGGGTAGTTATTTGCCATTGTGCAACACCCCTATTTCACATCGGCAATCATGATTGGCGGTGTATGGAAGTGGGTGATGGTGGGCGAACGACCCACAACATCGCTGGCAATTTCCAAAGCGTCATTGAACGTAGATGCTGGAGTGAAACCGAGTCGACGAATGGTGGGAGCATCGCCGCCCACAATGATGACCTTGCCACAGTGCTGAAGGGCATGGCTGCCCCAGTACCACATGTAGAACGGGTGCACTCCGTGGTAGGCGTTTCCTGTGCGGTACAAGTGCTTGTACCACTCGTCTTCAGCGAACTTCTTTTCAAAGCGTGCTTCTAATTCGCTTGGCACAGTTGTCTCTGTCAGAACTTGTTCAAAGAAGTCGATGTAACTCGGGTGATGCACAGGGTGGAACTCGTTAGTGGTGGGGTGGGTCATGATGATGACACCACCTTCACGTACGAGTGGTTTGTTGCGATACAGGTTGAAGAAGTAGCCAAGGCCTGTGCACATCACCAAGATGGGGTTCATGATGGAGTTCACGTTGTATGGGCAAATAAAAGGAATACCCATGGTGAGAATGTCGGTTTGACCCTGCACTTCAACAAGTTGCTGGCGATACACGTTTGCGGTGGTCACCTTATGAACCGCTTCCACTTCGCCGGCTTGAATGCTCGTCATCTGGTGAGGTGCTTCAATGGACTGGAAAATATTGCGGCGCATGCGAGCAGGGGTGCGGCTCAGTGCCGCTGACGACGCAACAAACTTGGCGCGGTCGCGCGCATTCCATTCCCATTCACGCTTGCCCAGAAAGTCGAATGCCGATGGGAAGGTGTCGTTGTTGACCGTAGTCTCGATTTGGAAAATTTTCGGGCCATGCTTTTTCATGATCTCGCCCATGCGCCAGTTGCTCTTATGCAACTCGCTTTTGTGCTGATCCATGAACGAACGGCTGTTTTCCATGGTGTGTGTGTTGTGGTGATGACGCAGTGAGCGGTACGACGAGAGACCCGTTGCAGTGCTCTTCCAGCCGCCATCCATGGCAACCAAGTTGATGTTGACGTACACCAGTAAGTCGCTTTCGGCTGCGCGCTTGTTGATTTCTACTTCTTCGCCATGAGGTGTTTCGCCAAGAAGTGCCAAGTTGTCTTGGTCTTCGGCATCGTGTTGGTACAGCATGCCACGAGGGGCAAAAGCATCGTAAACGCGGTCGCCGAGCATGTGTCGCAGTTCGTCTTCAGTCATACGGCGATGGAGGGCAAGCGCCGCGATGATATGGACGTCGTCAACACCAGCTTCTGCAGCAAGGTCGAGAACCGATTCAATGACGCGTTGACGAATGTCGGGGCGTGTCATTTTGGGAAGTGGCAGCGAAATGTCGTCGAATGCGATGGTGAGTTTCATGCCAGGGAACAAGAGTGTTGGCAATGGGTCCATCTCGATGGGGTTCAACAGTGCATGACGAATTGCGGCATCGATGTCGTCGATGGGTGCTTCTGGCTCTGGAGCGTAAATGACTCGCGAGCGATCGGCAGGCAACTTCTCGAGGGAGTAGTTTTCACCGCGCCAAAAAAGAATGGGTGGGGTAGAGCGGTCTACATCTAATACAAATCCTGGACGTGGCATTAGCGCAATTTCTCCTGTCGCATATCGAAGGCCACCTTGATGGCTCCTCGCGCACCTGCCTCAGAGGCATGGCGCAGTGCTTGTTGATATTCAGATAACGGGTAAGTAGCTGAGAGCATTTGTTCAGCACGAATTTCATTTGCCAATTCAATAGCCATCAAAAATGTGCGCTGTTTGGTTCCGTTGGGCAATGTTTCCGTGCCATATGTGTAAGCACCCATCAGTTGTGTTTCACGGTGCCATAAGCCGGTGAGGTCGGTAGTGACTTCACTTGGCATTCCCATAAGAACAATGCGTCCCCGTGGGCGAGTCATGCGTAGGGATAATGCGATGCTGTCGCTATTGCCAACGGCGTCGATGGTGACATGTGCTCCTGAAGACAAATAGTCGCCAACAACATGGCAACCTGCCGCGTGGCGCACAGCGCGCATCAACTCATCGGGCTTCACAACGGAAGTTGCACCGAAAGTTTTTGCGAGGCGCATTTGGGCGGGGTAGCGCGCGCCAACGATGATGGTTGCTTGTGGGGAGTATTTGCGCAGTGCGGCAATTGCGCTGAGGCCCATGGTGCCTGCACCCAGCACGGCAAAGAGTGGGGTTTCGGTTGTGCTTGCATGAGAAATAGCCAAGAGCGCGGCGTGAATGCCGCCAGCAACTGGTTCTACAAGAACTGCACGTTCATCGGGCATATCGCTTGCGATGGTGTGAATTTGTGATGCATGGGCAATGAGTTCTGTTGCCCAACCTCCGCCAGTGGAATTGCAAAAACCAATTTGGATTCCGGGCTCTAGTGGCGGCATTGCTAAATGCGCGTAGTCGTCGCCATCACCTGGTGCCGCATCGGGAAAGGGAAGCTCTGCACCGCGTGCAGCATGACCAAGCACTGGTTCAATAACGACGCGTTCACCGCTATCGAGCGTGCCAACAATTTCGTGACCAGGTACAAAGGGAAAACTCACCCAATGTTCGAAGTAGGTAGAAGCATGACCTTCCACGGTGGCAAGGTCGCTACCACAAATGCCGGTGAGTAACGGGTGCACTCGCTGCCATTCGTTGTTCACCAGTTCGGGCGGCTCACAGTTCGTAAGAGTGAGTGGCCCAATTTTTGCAGCAGTGCCTGTGTCGATGCCCGATACCAATCGAGCCAACATAAAGCGGCCAGTGCTGCGGTCGACGCGGAGTGCTTTCATCGTTGACGCTCATTCATGAGTGGGGAAAATGGCAAGATGCGCTTAGGTGCGCCCGCTGCTTTTTCCCAATCTTCTACAAGCCAGCCACGCTTACGAGCAATAGAAGCAAGGCGAGTTTCGGGGTTCACAGCAACAGGGTGTCCGACTGCTTCAAGCAGGGGAAGGTCTGAAGTGGAGTCGGCGTAGGCCACACAGTCGTCGAGGTGCACGCCAAGAGAAGCGCAATAATCGGCAAGCACCTGAGCACGTGTTTCGCCAGTGGGTGGGGCTTTGATGAGTTGCCCGCTGTAGGTGTTGTCGGGGCGAATAGACATTTCTGCTCCAACAATTTCATCGAAGAGTGGTCGCAGGCCTTCAACATTGAAAGTGAGTGCACCGGTAATGAGAATGGTTTTATGGCCAAGTGCACGATGCTCACGGACGCGACGTATGGCGGCAGGAAATGATTTTGCAATGATGACGTCGGTCATCATGAGTTGAGTATCGATAGCAATTTGGTCGACAGGTGCGTCTTCATAGCGACGATAGAAGTAGCGCAAGAAGTCGCTGCGGTCTTTGCGGTCCATTGAGAGCAGGGTGGGGGCTTCTTTCATGGTGCGCAAGAAATAGCGTGCACGCTCTGCGTTATTGAGGTGGCGGGTTGCGAGCCATGAGTAGCTCTCTACGACGTTTGAGGCAATGAGCGTGTTCTCTAGGTCGAATGCGGCAACTTTGCGATCGGGTGAAAGCACGTTTGCACGCAAACGAGCGGCGCGGTCGGTTTTGGTTTTTCCCGGCGTCATTTTGACGCGGGCATGGTCGACCACAGAAGGAAGATGCACTTCTTTTACGTAGTGATTCCAATTCACGACACGCGGGTCGAAACAAAAATCGCGTTGGTCTGTTTGGTCGAGTTCATTCCACAGTGAGAGCAAGTTGTCGACGCTGTAAATGGCTTCGCATTCGGTATACAAACCGTAGAGCTCAACGTATTCCAGAGCGCGTTCTACTTCAATACGCTTTTCGTCGAGCTTTGCCGACCATGCAGCTTGTGCGCCACGCAAAGGAAGTGCTTGAAGTACTCGTTCGCCTTGTGTAATTGCAGTTTTCGCACGTGAGAGTTGTTGCTGCACGCGCCCGCGGCCGGGGAAGCGCCAATCGGGAACCACAATGGGCTGGCCTTCTGCGTCGTAAATGGGGTGCTCGGTAAACCAGTCGCGCACATTGTTCACCAAGTCGCTGTAGCGCAAGGGGTTTGTGCTTCCTGAAGCAACCTGTGTGATGTACGGCGACTTCTCGGGGCCTGCTGCTGCAACAGCAATGATGGCTGCAACTACTAGGTCAACGGGAATGACGTCGACGGTTCCTTCTGGTACGCCAGGAAACTCACGCAAGAGCCCACGTGCGTAGGAGATGATGACGGGTTCGGCCATGCGAAAGCCGCGAATCCAGCCTGGCTTTGGTTCAAGAACTGCCGACTCAATAATGGAGGGGCGCACGATGTTGACGGGAAGTGCACCTTTTGTTTCAGTGAGCGCCTGCTCGCCAAGTGCCTTGGTGAACGCATAAGCATCGGGCCAACCCACGCTTGCTGCGCGTGAACGACCTGCTTGAACAAGTTCGCTGCTCACCCAACGTTCGCGCAATTGTTCAGTCTTTGCTGCAAGTGCAGGAGCGCCAGCGGCGCCGAGTTCGCGGCGTGCACCCTTGCGGAAACCTTCCAGCACTTTTGGCGTACGGCTTGCTGCTTCAACATCGCTTCGCAAGCGCCGCGCCGAGGCCACTTCTGCTTTCCAGCTCAGCCCAATATCGAAAGGACCTTCCGATACCAGTTGTTCAGGTGCTGTGCCGCGTCGGTTGCCTGCTACGTAACAAGTACTCACGGCAACAAGGTGTGGCATGTTGGTGCCACTTGGGTGAAGTTCATTGAGCAGGGCAGCGAGTCGTGTTGGGCCTAAGAGGTTGACTTCCACTGCAGAGTCGAGTGGCGAGTCGAACGACACCGCTGCAGCCGAGTGAATAATGATGTCGCACGAGGCAAGTAGCGCGCGGTCGGTTTCATTGAGCGATAAGCCATCAACAGAAATGTCACCGTCGAGCGCATGCACGCGTCGTGCGGTCATTGCATCGAAGGTTTCTGCACTATTGGCGTGCATGTCACGTAAACGGTCGAAGGCGTCGTTGCTCAGAATTTCACGCTTCACTCGTGATGCTGCACCACGGCGACCACCACGAATAATGAGAAAGAGCTCACAACCAGGTGCGCTACGTAAGAGGCGTTCTACGAGGGCAGTGCCCACGAATCCGGTGGAACCGGTGATGGCGATCTTGCGCCCCGATAGAGAATCAGCAATCATGCGAGACTTTTCTAGCACATTCCTCTACCATTTGGTAGAGGCGAACGGGAAAGTGGGGAAATATGGCTGAAATCCGTAAAAAACATGCTCAACCCACGCGGGAACGGATTCTCGACGCGGCCCTTGACCTCTTTGGCTCGGGTGGGGTCGACGCCACCAGCCTCGACGACATTGCCCGCGCTGTAGGGGTGGCCAAGCAGACGGTGCTCTACTGGTTTGTTACCAAAGAAGAATTAGCTGTTGCTGTTATGCAG
>JAPKZV010000151.1 GCA_026393585.1 Actinomycetota bacterium | reverse complement strand
GCGTGGAAAGATTGAAGCGTGTGGCCGGACGGGAGTGCAGCTCGCGGCTGCGGCATTCGTCCGCTTGAGGGATGCCGGCAGAACGTGAAGCCGTTTCACGCCCACTGATATTCAGTAGGAAGAGGTCACGCCCGATCTTCCCACGGATCGGGCTTGGTGCAATGGCATCCCTGCATCCACAAGCGACCTTTGTCGTTGCTACGTCAACAGGCTCAGCTGCTGCACAACTCGTTGATGACCTGCAGGTGTACCTCCCCGCGAACGATGTAGTGCTCTACCCCGCATGGGAAACACTCCCCTTTGAACGCATTAGCCCCAATGTGGAAACCATGGGAAAGCGCATGGAAGCGTTGTGGCGTTTACGCACTCCCGAACATCGCCCCCGCATTGTTGTTGCCGGCGCACGTGCACTGTTGCAAAAAATTGCACCTCAGCCGAACATCACCACTAACTACCCATGGCCCCTACATATCAAAGTAGGCATGACCATCGACCCCGATGCGTTGATGTCGGACCTCGTCACCATTGGGTATCGCCGTGAAGACCTCGTTGAACTGCGCGGGCACGTTGCACGCCGTGGCGCAATTGTTGACGTCTTTCCTTCAACTGCCGATACGCCCGTTCGTATTGAACTATGGGGCGATGAAGTAGAACGCCTCGTTACGTTCAATGTGAACGACCAACGCAGTGAAGGCGACCTCACAGAAATATGGATTCACCCCGCACGCGAGCTTCTCGTTGACGACACCATTCGTGCAACCGCTACTCAACTCATTTCGAGTGAACCATGGGGACGCGAGCATTGGGAACGCTTCAGCGAAGCACAAGTTTTCGATGGTATGGAAAGTTGGCTGCCATGGTTCTCTCGTGGCGACACTTTGCTTTCAGAGTTGAGCGCCATCAATACAAATAGCGACGTGCGCTTAGTGCTTGTTGAACCTCGTCGTATTCGCGATCGTGGTCTCGACATTTTGGCTGAGGAAGCAGACCTGGCAAAGGCTCTGGCCAGTACGTGGGGCAGGCTCAATGAGCCCGGAAATGAAATTAACTTTCCGCGCCTACATGCCGATCCCGATGCAGTGCTTAACGGCGCTGAACAACTCCCGACATTCCATTTGCTTGCAGCGAGCGACGCAGAAGTGCACGATGCAATACCTGGTTTCAATGCTTCCGGGTGGGGCCCCCTCTCTGGCGATGCCAGCATTATTGTTTCGCGACTTGCCGAACTCGTTCGCGAAAAGAATCGTGTTTTTGTTCTCGCCGATACCGATATGTCGCGTGAACGCCTCACCGAAAGCCTGAAGCAAGGTGGCGCCGACGTTATTTTGCTCGACTCTGTGAGCACACTGAAACAACCAGAGTTGCCACCAGCAATTTACGTTGCAACTGCGCGTATGCACTTTGGTGCCTACATGCCAAGTGCACATGTTGCCCTCATCACCGAATCCGATCTCACCGGTAGGCGTCGCACTCCACGCAGAGCACGACCCCGCACCGCAGGTTCAACATTTCAAGATCTCAAATCTGGTGATTACGTTGTTCACTACCACCATGGCGTCGGCAAATTTGAAGGCCTAGTGAGTCGTGCCATTGGTGGCGCACAACGCGATTACTTACTGCTTGCTTACAAGGGGGGCGACAAGCTCTATGTGCCCACCGATCAAATAGACACCATTCGGCAATACGTGGGTGGCGAAACACCTGCGATGCATCGCTTGGGTGGCTCCGATTTTGCACGTGCAAAATCTCGTGTGCAATCTGCAGTGCAGGAAATCGCACAAGAACTTGTGGTCTTGTACCAGCGCCGTGTCACCGCTGAAGGTCATGCGTTCTCCCCCGACACTCCTTGGCAACACGAAATGGAAGGTGCATTTCCCTTCGCAGAGACCCCCGATCAGCGCACCGCAATTGCCGAGATCAAAAGCGACATGGAACGCGCTACCCCTATGGACCGTCTGGTGTGTGGCGATGTGGGTTTTGGCAAAACCGAAGTGGCTATTCGTGCCGCCTTCAAGGCAATTCAAGACGGCAAGCAAGTAGCAGTACTTGCTCCCACCACATTGCTCGCTTCACAACACGGCAACACATTCAAAGAGCGCTTTGCTGGTTTCCCTATTCAAGTTGAGGTGTTGTCACGTTTTCAAACCGCCAGTGAAGCAAAGAAAATTGTTGCGTCTCTCGCATCGGGTGAAATCGATTGCGTCATTGGCACACATCGCCTGTTGCAAGACACCATTAAATTCACAGA
Source organism: Actinomycetota bacterium (assembly GCA_026393585.1). Lineage (GTDB taxonomy): Bacteria > Actinomycetota > Acidimicrobiia > Acidimicrobiales > Ilumatobacteraceae > F1-20-MAGs119. The sequence continues at coordinate 22 of JAPKZV010000151.1, read as the reverse complement.
TCTGGGTTTGCTGGTTGTTGAC
>JAPKZV010000195.1 GCA_026393585.1 Actinomycetota bacterium | reverse complement strand
TTTTCAAATTCACGATACGGGATCGATGACCCCACACGATAAACATCACCTGTTTGCTCAAATGATTGCAGTTCTCGAACGTGACGCAAGGAAATGATGTCGGTTGGTTCATAGTGGCGAAAATTGATTTCCACCATGGTGTCGGTGCCACCGGCAAGAAGACGAGCAGTGGGGTGGTTGTTTGCAATTTCTAATGCCTCTGGCAGCGATCGTGGAGAGAAAATGCTCATGACACTTCCCAGCCTTCGAATGCATCAATCATTGCTTTTACATCTCCGAGTGGATACAAGATGGGCGAGGTGCAGCCGTTGTCGATGTAATGCTTTACCTTCTTGCGTGCATCATCTGGTGTGCCGCTTGCGGTGAGCATCTCTACGATTTCGTCAGGCACAAGTTTCGATGCTTTCACCACTTGTTCATGTGTGGCTGGCCAGGTAAGTACTTCTCCGACCTTGTCAAGAAGGCTTTGTGGCACTCCTGAGGCTTTCATAATGTGTGGTTGCTGTCCGAGGTATTGCGTCACCATCAGGCGCGCCATGTCGAGTGCGGTTTGACGGTCTTCATGAACACTGCACACCACGAGTTGTGGCCGGTCAATATCGTTGAGGTTGCGTCCGGACTTTGCTGCTCCATTACCCAAAGCCTCGATTGCCTGCTTGTTGTACTCGGGAGACACGAGATAATTGAGTACTACGCCGTCGCCGATTTCGCCAGTGAGTTCCATCATTTGCATACCGGTTGCGCCAATATAAATGGGCACATTCTTCGGGCGGCGCTCTTGATACACGTAATCAAGTTCCACTCCGTCGAGTTGAACAAACTCACCGTTGAATGTGACAGTTTCATTGTTTAATAGCGCTCTCACTGTGGACACAATTTCGCGCATTGCTTTCAGTGGCTTGTGGCGGCTGATTCCTACTTTTGCAGCGAGTGGATCCCACCACGCACCTATGCCCAAGATGACGCGGCCAGGCGCTAAGTCGTCGAGCGTTGAAAATGTTGCGGCAAGACGCGCAGGGTTGCAAGTCGTCGAGCGTTGAAAATGTTGCGGCAAGACGCGCAGGGTTGCGGCTCCAGCAGTCGACCACTCCAGAACCCACCTTGATGTTCTTGGTGACAGAAGCGAATGCCGCCATCGGAACGGTGGCTTCGCGCACTAGACGACTTTCGGCTTGCCACACCGCGTCGAAGCCTTTTGACTCGGCGTATTGAGCGAATTCCATGCCTTCACGGATGCGGTGAGCATCTTGGAGATAGAGCGCCATGGGTATTTTCATCGAATTTCCTTCATTTTCATCGTGGCTATGCGGACATTGCTAATGCGTGATGGAGACGTTGTGATTGCTCTTCGGCTTTGCGCCTGATCTCCCCAAGGTCAACCTTGGTGAGTTTTACGTCTCGTAGAACATATTCGTTATTCACATTCACATCGGTGACATGTACCGAGGTGGTGTAGGCGACGTGCCAAGGGCTATCCATATGCGGATAATTCCAGGTAACAACATCGTTTTGCGTTTCGGGCACAAGTTGCGAACCATTCCACAACCACTCCCATGCCAACTCGGGTGAGAAAGAAATATTGTCGGCACGGCCAGCAACGAATGCCATCTGAAATTCCGACATCATGTTGCTGTCGATTCCATCAGAACCTAATGCGATGCGGTTGCTCCATTGCGAAGGGCGGGCAAATGCACGCCATGAACAATGAGCCACTGATCGTTCGCGTATTGCTTAAGCCGCTTCTCGGCGCCGATATCGTCGGGGCCTTCAGCTACGTGAATATGCACGCCGGTGTTGTATCGATTTGCTAAGTGTGCTGCTGCTTCTAATGTTTCATCGGTGCACGTGAAAGCAGCATGAACACCAACCATTGCAGTTTTGCCGCTGGCTAAATACTGCTCTGTTTCCTCTAGGCCAATTTGAGCTGCACGAGTCATTTTTGACGAGGGGTGCACTTGTTGCAAGATTCCATCGTCACTCCACCTATCGGTTACTCCGTAACTCGGAACAACACGTATGCCTACTTCGCTACAAGCGGCATAGATGGTTTCCAAAGAGCCCTCGATGCAATTGGGAGATTCATGATGATCGATGATTGCAGTGGTTCCTGATAACAGAGCTTCCGCTGCACCGAGTGCCGCCGACCAATAGATCATGTCGTGATCGAGCGTCGCGTCTAACTTCCACCAAATATTTTCTAAAACGGAAAGAAAGTGATGCGGAGCAATTTTTGGCGCAGGCATTCCTCGAGCAAGAGAGCTATAGAGGTGATGGTGTGCGCACACAAGACCTGCTGTGGTGTGCGTGTTAGTCGTCATCTCTGCCCTTTGGCTTCATGGGCAACGTATTGCGCCATAAACCGTCTACGTTGCGTAATGCTTCAGCAACGGCTCCAGCGGTAGGAACAAGGCCAATCTCCCCGACACCCTTAATGCCGTAAGGGGAGTTGGGCTGTGGTGACTCAACAAGGGTCACTTCAATAGGCGGAATATCTTTCGGGCGCAAAATACCTAGTGATCGCAAAGTGGTATTGGTAGGGAACGCTGTATCTGGGTCGCTAGGAAACTGTTCCGATAGGGCATAACCAAGACCCATGTGCACACTGCCTTCAATTTGCCCTTCACACAGCATGGGGTTCACTGCACGGCCCACGTCGTGCGCTGCAATGACTCGCTCGATTGCTCCTGTTGTGCGGTCCATCACCACAACCTGCGCGGCGTAACCAAAGGTGGAGTGGATGATGGGGTTTTCAACGCCGGGTTCACCAAGCTTCGTGGTCCAATCGACGCGGTATTCACCAACGTGGTCGATATCAACTGCGCAGTTTGCTGCACGTGCGGTTTCGCAAGCGGCCTTCACGGCCCCTGCACCCATGAGCGTGCCACGCGAACCAGTCGTTTGCCCTAGTCCGAGCTCGCGTGTGGTGTCGACAATAACCTTGATGCGCTGTGGGTCGATACCGAGCTCTTCGACAGCAACTTGAAGAGCGACAGTGTGAATGCCCTGGCCCATCTCGGTCCAGCCATGTCGCACCTCAACGGTGCCATCGGAACAGAATCGAACAACTGCTTTAGTGATTTCTTTGAAACCGTTGCCAAGACCCGAGTTCTTGAGCCCCAAACCAAGACCAACAGCTTTTCCTTGCTGCACGGCTGTGTTGTATGAATCACGAACTTCGTCGAGACACAGTTCTGCGCCAAGGCAACCATCGTCCATGATTTGACCAGGACCCCACACCATGCCGGGTTGAATGACATTGGCTTTGCGAATGTCCCAGCCTGAGATGCCTACTTGTGCCGCTAAACGATCGAGAACACCTTCCATAGCAAACTGCGCCTGGTTCGCTCCGAACCCGCGAAATGCTCCGCACACAGGGTTATTCGTTCGAGCGGCAATTGCCTCAACGTCAATATTGGGAACGAAATAGGGACCACTGGCGTGACCTGCCATACGCTCCATTACCTTCATTCCCACGCTGGCATAAGCGCCGGAATCGCCGAGCGCGCGCACGCGTAATGCAACAAGCTTTCCGTTCTCATCACAGCCTGCTTCGTAGTGCATGGTGATGGGGTGGCGTTTCGCGTGCATGCGAAAACTTTCTTCGCGGCTCAAAGTGCACTTCACCGGAACATCTATCAACCATGCAGCGAGAGCGGCATGCGCCTGGTTGCTCATGTCTTCTTTGCCGCCAAAGGCTCCGCCATTTGACACCAGTTCTACCGTGACGTCGTCATTTGTGATGTTCAATACGCGAGCGATGTCGTTTCTGTCGTCCCATACACCTTGACCACCGGAGTACACATGTAGCTTGCGTTCGTCACCAATACGGCTAGGAACTGCGAGAGTGCTTTCCGGTTCGAGAAATGCATGTTCAATGCGTTGCGTAATGAATGTTTCGCTCACTACATGTTTTGCAGTTTTTAGACCGATCTCAGCATCGCCTCGGCTGTAGGTGCTCGTGCTCAAAATGTTGTTTTGGGTATTCCATACAGCGATATCTGTTGATGCAATGGCAACAGTCGGATCGGTGATGGGCTGCATCGTTTCGTAATCAACATCAATGAGTTCAACTGCAATGCGCGCTTCTTCACGCGTCTCAGCAACAACAATTGCCAAAACATCACCGGCATACGATGTGAGGCCGCCAATAGGAATCATGACAGGCCAGTCTTTGTAAATAATGCCGACGTAAGTCTCACCAGGAATATCACTTGCAGTGAAGACTGCACGAACACCAGAAGATTCAAGTGCTCGTTTCGTACTGATGTTGAGAACTTTTGCGCGTGCGTGTGAGGTGAGGTGCAAAGCGGCATGCAACATTCCTGGAATACGAATGTCGTCGACATAGCCGCGATCACCGAGAGTCAATGACTCACCTTCGTACTTCGGGCCATTGCTCCCCACTCCACCAGAGATGAGCGGTGGAGGAATGGTTCCCTTTGCGACACTTTCAATTGCATCGAGCACCTTGACGTACCCGGTACACCGACACAGGTGTGCACCGAGGTGCCGTGCCATGTCTTCTCGCTTCAGGCCTGCACCTTTTTTATCGACTTGTGCTTTTGCGCGCACCACAATGCCTGGGATGCAAAAACCACATTGGAGTCCACCGCATGCCGTGAAAGCATCGGAATAGGACTTCCTTTCACTCTCATCGATGCCCTCTAGCGTTACAACGTTTGCATCTCGTACTTTTTCAACAGACTGTTGGCAACTCACGACGGCTTTTCCATCGATGAGCACTGTGCAGCAACCACATTGTCCAGATGGCGAACATCCGTCTTTTGCCGACGTGACATTGAGTTCTTCACGCAAAGCCGACAACAAATGGGGATGACGCGAGCTCACGGTGACCTGAACACCATTGACAGTGAGAGGCACACGCGATGTGGTATTCCAGTAATCGGCCTCGGTTGGAGTGATTGGTAAAGATGTCATACGCGCCCCTTGTTCTTTACATTTTGTCAAAGGATGGGGGAAAGCGGTAGTTCATTTCGTTTCGGGAGCGTTAATCCTCGAAAATGACAACATTTTGGGCCGTAATGGAGCCATAAACCTCTGGGCGACGGTATTTATCGAAATTGAAGAGCGTGTCTTTGTAGCGGGCGCACCAGTCGAGGTCGCATCGCGCTACGACCAGTTCGTCACCGGTGGTGTAGGCCTGGGCCACAATTTGCCCCGACGGGGCAACAATGCAGGTTTGCCCGAGGGAATCGACACCCTCTTCGACGCCGCCTTTGGCAACTCCAACTACCCAAGTGCCATTTTGATAGGCCCCCGATTGCATCACAAGAGCGTTATGGAAGCCCTGGAGAATGTCTTGGCTGGGGTCTGGCACATAGTGGATAGGGGTGTTGTAGCCGCACAAGATCATTTCCACACCTTTGAGGCCCATTACTCGGTACGTCTCTGGCCAACGTCTGTCGTTGCAAATCATCATCCCGACGCGTGCGCCAAATGCCTTCCATACACCGAAGCCTTCTGGGCCCGGTTCGAAGTAGTAACGCTCAGCGTGTTGAAAAGGGCGGTCGGGTTCGTGGTGTTCATGTCCAGGAATATGCACCTTGTGGTACTTCGCTACAACAGATCCATCTTTCTCCACCATAATTTGAGTGTTGAACCTGTGTCCGTCTGGTGTGAGCTCCGCGTAACCGAGTGAAAAACCTATAGACAGGCGACGCGCTTCATCAAAGAGAGGCTGAGTTGCAGGAGATGGCATTGAGGTCTCATACCAATGGTCGGCTTCGGTGATGTCGTCGACAAACCATCGAGGGAAAAAGGTTGTGAGTGCCAGTTCGGGAAACACCACAAGATCACAACCATTTGAACTCGCCTGACGCATCAGCGCGATCAGGCGCTCAACAGCGGAGGTCTTGGTGTGTTCCTTTTGTATTGGCCCCAACTGCGCAGCGCCGACCGTGATGATTCTGCTCATGAGAAAACAGTATCGGCTAATTCCAGCATCACATGCAATAGGACATTTGCGCCAGTCACCAGATCATCCATATCAGTGTGTTCCGCTGGATTATGAGAGATGCCCTTTTGGCTAGGCACGAAAATCATCGCTGATGGGCATACGCGGGCCAGCATTTGGGCATCGTGGCCAGCGCCCGACGGAAGTCTGCGTACTCGCTTCCCAGAAGATAAGCAATGGCGCTCAACAATCTCAATTACTCTCTCGTCGAATTGAACAGGTTCAAATCGAGCCAAGGTTCTTTTGGAAATGGAGACACCTTCATCTTGTTCCAACTGAAAACAGAACGTATCGAGTAAACGCTCTGCGTCGACAAGGCTGTCTTCGTCGGTATTTCGCATGTCAAGAGTGAGTGTTGCTCGGGAAGGAATCACATTGATGAGGTTGGGGTGCAGGTCAATTTTCCCTACTGTGCACACTTGGTCTTCTCCGAAGCGTTCAGCAATTTCTCGCAAATACACAGTGAGCATTGCCGCTACATAAGCGGGGTCGTGTCGCAAATTCATTGGCGTAGTGCCTGCATGATTACTTTGACCTTGAATGGTCACTTCCTGCCAAGAGATGCCTTGCACCCCGGTGACGGCTCCGAGAGTGAACCCTTCTGCCTCTAAAACAGGACCTTGCTCAATGTGTATCTCAACAAAGGCGTGTGGAACCTCGCCCGGGCACGGTGTGCTTCCGGCATAACCAATGTTCTGCAATTCGGCGCCAACGCGTTTGCCATCAATACCCACAATGTTGAGAGCCTCTTCAATGGCGAGCCCACCTGCATACACCAACGAACCAAGCATGTCGGGGGAGAAACGGGCGCCTTCTTCGTCGGTGAAGAAGGCAACCGACAGTGGTCGCACTGGTGTTATTCCTGCTTCCTGGCAGGTCTGAATCACCTCTAGACCAGCAATCACGCCGTAGTTGCCGTCGTATATGCCACCTGTTCGAACGGTATCGATGTGTGAACCAGTCATGACGGGCTTACCACTACCGACATTCCATGTTCCCACCACATTGCCTATTGCGTCGATAGAAATGTCGAGACCAAGATCATTCATCCAGGAAACAACGAGGTCTCGGCCAATACGGTCTTCCTCGGTAAGAGCCAAGCGGCAGCAACCTCCATCACCAGTGCTGCCGATGTCTGCAAGTGCTGTGATGCGTTGCATCATTCGATCGCTGTTGATGGCTAATTCCGCTAACTTCATATGAATAGTGTTTCACATTTTCAGCAGTACACAGGTCATGACATTCGACATATCAACTAGTGTTTTTCGATGCTCAATGATCTGCTGGCAGTAATAGTCATCATTTGTATTGCAGCCGTTCTTCAATCCATTTCTGGCTTTGGTTTCTCGCTACTAGCTATGCCGCTCCTGTCCATCTTTGTAGACATCCAAGATGCGGTCGTTATAGCAACGTTGTGTGGAATCTTCACCAATGCCGTTCATCTCAGAAAAGATTTTCTATTAGTTGAGCGGTCAATTGCTCGACGAATTTCACTATCTGCCCTCATTGGCATGCCGTTGGGAGTCGTTGTTCTTTCCGTATTTAGCGCAACTCAGATGCGGGCGATCATTGGGGCCGTCATTGTGGTGTTGGTGTTTTTGATGATGCGAAATTTCGTGTTGAAAAAAGAAAACACAACGGTTGATATTGTTTTAGGCGCTTTTTCGGGCTTGCTGGCTACATCGGTTTCTACAAATGGTCCACCGTTGGTGTTCTTGTTGCAATCAAAACAACTTGACTCTTGGCGCTTGAGGGCAACCTTGGCTTATGTTTTTACCATCTCTGGTTGTGCGTCTTTTGTCGTTTTGATGATCGCTGGCAAGGGGAGCAGTGAGGCATTTCAGTATGCGATGTTGTCACTGCCAGCGATGTACTTAGGTACGGTCGTTGGGCGTAAAGCAAGGCATCGAGTGACTCAGGAAGCATTCAAACGCCTCATGTATGTTTTGCTGCTTGCGACAGCAGTGAGTACCACGCTCGCTGCATTCTTCTAGTTTTCAACGCCCCCAAACCATTGCATCCATGCTTCTTTATTTCGCGTGCGGTACACGTAATTTGCCTGGCGAACATTTTCCATTGGAGAACTAGAAGGAACTGAATACTGGTGACCTGGATACACCACGGTGTGGTCGGGTAGTTGAGCTAGCCGTTGCAAACTGTCGTACATATCCTCCGGATTGCTTCCCGGTAGGTCTGTTCGACCACACCCATCGAGAAAGAGCGTGTCGCCTGAGACCAGACATCCGTTGGCAAGAAAGCACTGGCTACCTGGTGTAT
>JAPKZV010000117.1 GCA_026393585.1 Actinomycetota bacterium | reverse complement strand
CTCGAGGGTGGTTCCCTCCACATCGACCACGATGGTGATGCGGCTGAACTGGGGGTCTTCCGTGGGGGCCACCGCCAGCGAGAAGATGTTGTAGCCGCGGCGGGCGAACAGGCTCGCCACCCGGGCCAACACACCGGCCTTGTTTTGTACCAGCACCGACAAGATGTGGTGACGCTGTGGAGTTGGGTATGTGCTCATCGTAGATACTCCCGACGCTCGTTTTGTGAAGGCGGCAAGATGATGTCGTCATTGCTTGCACCTGCAGCAACCATTGGAAACACTTTTTCAAATTCTTCAACACGGAAGTCAACAACAACTGGACGGTCGTTGATGCTGTTGGCTCGCTCAATTGCTGGCGCAACTTCTTCAGGTGAGTCGACACGAATACCAACACAGCCCATTGCTTCGGCCCATTTCACAAAGTCGGGAATGCCACCGCCAAGATCAACTTCGCTATAGCGCTCGCCATAGAACATCTCTTGCCACTGGCGCACCATGCCGAGGTATGAGTTGTTCAGAATTCCGACCTTGATAGGAATGTTGCTAATTGAAGCAGTGATGAGTTCTTGCGCAGTCATTTGGAAACAACCATCGCCGTCAATTGCCCACACAGTTTTGTCGGGGCGACCAACTTTTGCGCCAATTGCTGCTGGCACAGAGAAGCCCATTGTTCCAAGACCACCCGAGTTCACCCATGTATATGGTTCATCGAAATGCCAATACTGGCTCGACCACATCTGGTGTTGACCTACACCAGAAACCAAAATGGTTCCTTCTGGTGCATGATCACGAATTTGCTCGAGGCAAAACTGTGGCTTCAATGCTGCACCAGGTGCACTTGGCTCGTACGCCAATGGGAACTGTTCTTGCCATCCGCTGCAACGGCTACGCCATGGAGCAATGTCGGCCTGCACTTCGCCACCATCAAGCAACTCGCGCAATGCCTTCAAAATTTCGATGCTGACAAGCTTGCAATCGCCAACAATAGGAACGTCGGGGCGACGTACTTTGCCTTGTTCTGCAGGGTCAATATCGACATGAATGATTTTCGCTTCTTGTGCAAATGCAGAAACTTTGCCGGTTACACGGTCGTCAAAACGAGCGCCTAACGCAATGAGTAAATCGCTTTTTTGCATTGCAGTAACTGCAGCAGCGGTTCCGTGCATACCTGGCATACCCAAGCACAACGGGTGACTGTCGGGGAATGCGCCACGTGCCATGAGTGTTGTAACAACAGGAATGTTCAACAACTCGGCAATTTCGCGAACAACTTCTGCCGCACGCGATTTTAAAACGCCGCCACCTAGATACAAAACAGGTCGTTGTGCAGCAAGCATTAACTTCGCTGCTTCTTTGATCATCCGTGGATGACCTTTTGTGGTGGGGTGATAGCCGGGAAGACTTGCTTGCACTTCTTCATCGGTTGGCCAATGCCACGTCATGGAGTTTTGCAAAACGTCTTTAGGAACGTCGATGAGTACGGGGCCGGGTCGACCAGTAGTTGCAATATGAAATGCTTGACGAATAGCCAGTGGCAAATCTTCTGCACTCATGACCAATTCGTTGTGCTTGGTAATGCTGCGCGTAATACCCACGGTGTCGCATTCTTGAAAAGCATCGGTACCAATTGCGGTAGTGGACACTTGACCAGTAATGGCAACCATCGGAATGGAGTCCATGTAGGCATCGCACAGAGGTGTCACCAAGTTGGTAGCGGCAGGTCCGCTCGTCACCATGGCAACGCCGGGGCGGCCAGTAACGTGCGCATAACCTTCGGCCATGTGCCCGGCGCCTTGTTCGTGGCGCACCAAAATGTGACGAATAGACGACTTCAAGAGAGGGTCATAGGCGGGCAAAATGCAGCCACCCGGATAGCCGAACATGACGTCGACGCTTTCCATCTCGAGCGCTTTAATGAGCGCTTCAGCTCCTGTGATTTTCATTTGACTCTCCTGTATCACTCGTTCTTTTTGCATTCACTTCAAACCACTTAAGACGTCTCATTTCAGCGTGTGTTGCGTTTTAGGCAACAAAAAAGCCCCCCATCTGGGAGGCTTGGCGGCACGCGTGATATGTGACGCGTGCCTACACGACGACGACCACCACAAGAACGGAAGTTGACGAAATACGCACGGAGAAAGTCTGCCATGCCAAAGCCACCTTGACAACCCCCTCTCCAAGATCTTGACGGCCGAGGTATTTGCACTTAGAGTGCAAAAACATTCACCGATGCACTCAGGGGAAACATGGACATTATCCGCACGCCCGACGACCGCTTTTCCGGCCTCACAGCATGGCCATATGCCCCGCGCTACACCGACATCGCTCGCGGCGACGGCACGGGCACATTACGCGTGCACCATATAGATGAGGGTGCCAGCGCTTCAGACCCCGCCACCGAAACCATCTTGTGCATGCACGGTGAACCCACCTGGAGCTACCTCTATCGCAAAATGATTCCCGTCTTTACTGCCGCCGGGCACCGCGTTGTTGCCCCCGACCTCGTGGGCTTTGGTCGCAGTGACAAGCCCACCGCAATGACCGACTACACCTATCAACGCCATGTTGACTGGATGGCCGAGTGGCTCACCACAAACGAGCTCAACAATCTCACCTTGGTATGCCAAGACTGGGGCGGGCTCATCGGACTTCGACTCGTTGCGCAGTTCCCTGAACGCTTTGCACGCGTTGTTACTGCCAATACTTTTCTTCCCACAGGTGACCGCGACCCTGGTGAAGCTTTTCGCGCATGGCGCACGTACAGCCAAACAACACCCGACTTCAATGTGGGAAAAATTGTGCAAGGTGGCTGCGCACAACGCCCTATCGGTGAGGAAAATGTTTCTGCATACGATGCTCCGTTCCCCGACGACTCATATAAAGCCGGAGCACGCATCTTCCCCACTCTTGTACCGAGTGATCCAAATGACCCATCGGCACCTGCCAACCGCGCGGCATGGGAAGTACTCAGTAATTATACAAAACCTTTCCTCACCGCATTTGGCGATAGCGACGCCATCACCGGTGGTTCAGAGAAACATTTCAAAAAACTGATTCCTGGTTGCGAAGGTCAAGCTCACACCATCATTGCTGGTGGTGGACATTTCATTCAAGAAGACAAGGGTGAAGAACTTGCGACAATTGTCAACACTTTCATTGCGGCTAACCCTAGGTAGAAATGTCTTCCACAGATAACAATGCTGCATCGAGTGATGGGCGTATTGCGCGCGGCGAACGTACGCGAACATCTATTGCCGATGCTTTGTATGAACTGCTAGCCGATGGAGCAGAGAACCCCAGCGGCCGCGATATTGCCGAGCGCGCAAATGTATCTTTACGCTCGGTATTTCAGCATTTCGACGACATTGAGGCGGTGTATGGCGAACTAGTCACCCGCCAACATGAACGTGTTGCTCCGTTTCTTGAACCTATCAATAGTGATATTCCCCTCAATGAGCGCGTCGAAAAATTCATAGAAAGTCGCGACTCGATGTTTACTCTTGCAGCACCGTTGCGGCGCAGTATGGGTACATACCGCGGTGTCAAAACATCTCACACCATTCGTCGCGCAATGACGTATTTGCAGCGTGCGCAACGCGAGCAAATCTTGCAGACGTTTGCTCCAGAGCTCAACGACAATGAACAATTGTTGTTGCAACTCGAAGTTTGCCTCTCGTTTGAAACGTGGAATCAATACACAAGCCAACATGGTCTGTCGCGTGCGGCCACGCGCGGCCACCTACACAACTTGATAATGACGATGTTGGCAAATTCCTAATTAGGAAATTTGTACGCCCTGTAGTGCTGCTGCAGTCAAAGTATTTTCCAACAAGCACGCAATGGTCATGGGGCCAGTTCCCCCAGGCATCGGTGTAATTGCACCAGCAATGTTTTGCACCGCTTCAAAATCAATATCGCCCACTATGCCTTTTTCGGTTCGTGAAATACCAACGTCAATGAGAGTTGCGCCGGGCTTGCAGTGATCTTTGCCAATCATTCCAGCCTGGCCACTTGCGCCAATCACAATGTCGGCCGAACGACACAGATCAGCCAAGTTGCTGGTGCGGCTGTGCGCAATAGTGGCCGTTGCATCAACACCTTTACGCGACAACAAAATAGCGAGAGGTGTTCCGACCAAGGTGCTGCGACCAACAATGACCGCATGTTTACCTGCAGTGGCAATGCCGTAATGCTCGAGTAAGCGCAACACACCTAGTGGAGTGCACGGAACCAAACCAGGTTCGCCACGTACCAAACGACCCAGCGATTCTGCGGTCAGGCCATCAACGTCTTTGTCGGCTGGCAAGAGCGCCAAGACCGCATCGTTATTGAGATGGCTCGGCAATGGTTGTTGCACCAAGATGCCATGCACCGTTGGATCGGCTGCCAGCGAGGCCACTAGTGCTTCGGCCTCGGCTTGCGTGCAATTGGCTGGCAAGGTTTCGTTACGGCTCACTAAGCCTGCCTTCGCGGCAAACTTATGCTTATTGCGTACGTAGGTCTGGCTTGGGCCATCTTCGCCAATTAAGACGGTGGCCAGGCAGATATGCGGGTTTCCTGCGGCGGCTACTCGGGCGCCAATTTGCTCCACAATGAGGTCACGCAGGGCGTTTCCATCCATTACGAGTGGTTTTTGGCTTTCCGGCTGGGGGGAGGTGCCAGGAACTGTTGTCATATGAAGATGGTAGGCGACCCTCGGAGGCTCTAGCCTTATCAGTCGCGGCTCTCGTCATGCCTATGAGCCCAAGGAGTACCCATTCATGTCTAGCCCCACCCCTTCCCCCAAGAGCGTTGCGCCCGCCGAAGGCAAACTCGGTGTCCTCACCGTTGGCCTTGGCGCCGTTGCCTCCACCCTTATTGCTGGTGTTGAGCTCGCCAAGCGCGGCCAAGGAACACCCATTGGCTCAATGACCCAAATGGGAACCATCCGCTTAGGCAAGCGCACCGATGGCCGTACGCCGTTGGTGAAAGACTTCGTTCCACTGGCTCGCCTTGAAGACATCGTGTGGGGCGCTTGGGACGTCTTCCCCGACGACGCCTATGTTGCTGCATCACGTGCTGGAGTTTTGGAGCAGGGCAAGCACATTGAATCGATTTCTGAAACATTGCGTGAAATTCGCCCAATGAAGGCAGCTTTTGAACGCCGCTTCGCACGCAACCTCGATGGCACACACACCATGGACACTGTCGATAAGCGTGCCATGTTGAATGCCATTCGCGCCGACATCAACCGTTTCCGCGATGAGAAAAAAGTAGATCGCGTTGTCATGATCTGGTGTGCAAGCACCGAAATTTACATTGAGCCAGGTGCACAACACGCCACCATTGAAGCTTTTGAAAAAGCAATCGATGCCAATGACGAAATGATCGCTCCATCAATGCTCTATGCATATGCAGCATTGCTTGAAGGCGTTCCTTTCGCTAACGGTTCACCAAACCTCGCAGTCGACATGCCGTGCTTGCGTCAATACGCAACCGACAACAACATTCCCATTTCAGGCAAAGACTTCAAGACAGGCCAAACGCTCATGAAAACAGTGCTTGCGCCAATGTTGAAGGCTCGTCAGTTGGGTCTTGCTGGTTGGTACAGCACCAACATCTTGGGCAACCGCGACGGCGAAGTTCTCGACGCTCCTGAAAACTTCAAAACAAAAGAAGAATCAAAGCTCGGTGTACTTGAAGACATTCTCGACCCCGCTAACAACCCCGAGTTGTACGGCAATGTGTTCCACAAGGTGAGCATCAACTACTACCCACCACGTGGCGACAACAAAGAAGGCTGGGACAACATCGACATCGTGGGTTGGATGGGCTACCCCATGCAAATCAAGGTCGACTTCTTGTGCCGCGACTCTATTCTTGCTGCGCCTCTCGCACTCGACCTCATCTTGTACTCCGATCTTGCACAACGTGCCGGCCTCGGCGGTATTCAAGAGTGGTTGTCGTTCTACTACAAGAGCCCACAAACTGCGCCTGGCCTTCGCCCAGAGCACGACTTGTTCGTCCAACTAGAGAAGTTGCACAACACCTTGCGCTGGATCATGAACGAAGACCAAATTACGCATCTCGGCCGCGAGTATTACGACCAAGCCTAATTGAGTGTTCTCGGCGCGGTATGTCCCGCTTTATGCAACGTTTCGCGCCGAGAAAATCGTTTTCGTCTGCACTGGTGCTGGTTGAACTTCAGGCACATCAGTTTCGTGAACTTGCACTTCCTCAGTGCGTCGCATGCACGCAAAAATGACAGCACCACAAATAAATGAACTAGCGCTCATCGCGAGCACCGTATGCGATGTCGCTGCAGAAGAAGCGGCCAAACCCGCAACTAAGCCGAACAGAAAACTCAGGTTGTAGGCCATGTCGTACGCGGCAAATACTCGCCCACACGAACCCTTCATTGCATTTGCCTGAACAGTGGCGTCGGAACACACGCGAAGATTTTGAAAACAAAAAGCCATCACCAACACTGCGCCACAACACAAATACAAGTTGGTGATTGACACCGCCAAAATAGCTGCGCAACCCGACAACGCAAAAGCAGCAATCGTTACTGTGCGACGAGGAATCTTTTCATTAGTGCGTTCAGAAGTTACTGTCCCCAGAAAAGCACCTACTCCCGATGCCCCCAATGTTGCTGCGTACCCCGAAGTTCCGATGGAGGTTTGCTGATCAAGAAGCAAAGCAACGGCCGAGAAGCTCAAGCCAAGTAGAAAACGATGCGCACTTGTTGATGCAATAGCAAAACGTGTTTTCGCCAAGCCCAACTGTCGTAATGCAACGGGCCAGCTCACTTTCTCTACTTCACTACCGCCACCAAGCCACGCACGAATGGAATCGAAAACATAAGCTGCAACGAAATGCAGAATTGCACCGGCGAAAAAAGCAGCAAAACTAATGTAACGGTAAAGCAAGGCACCACTTACGGCACCGATACTTCCGGCAACCATGCTGGCCATCAATATCACAGAGTCTGCGGCAACTAATTCGTGTTGACGCACAAGGTGGCGCACCGAAGCGGCACGTGCCGTATACAGAACTCGCGTCACACACATTGATAAACCGAATAGCGCGTAGAGCATCACTGTTGATTGCATGTATGCAGCAAAGAATGCGGCAAGCATGAGCAATGAACGCACACCTTGGCCTGTCACCAGAATTTGTCGTCTCTCAAACTTGTCTGCCACGTAACCCGCAAGAGGCCCGGCCAAAATGAGAGGAAGCGCTGCAGCGACAACGGTTTGTATGAGCAATCGAGGGGTTGGCCCACCTTCAGGTGCAAATAGCAAGACCTGCGCGAACACCAATGAATTCAACGCATCGGCTATTTGTGAAGTCACCTGCCCAGTAACGGCAAGACGAAAGTCGGGATATTGAAAAAGCGTGCGCCGCGAAATGTGCAATTGGGCGCGGCGGCGAAAGAGCCTGATTGGTTTACGGGAGGCAGTACTGATGGTGCTCACACACCCATCGTGACTGATTGATGATTGAACAATGAGCGGTTATGGGAAACCTTTGACGTATAGAAAATGACGAGCAGGTGAATGATGTTTACCGCTACCGTGTACTTATGTCGACCACGCCAGCAGCCTTTAATTTACGGAAACCTCTTTACGCATTTGTTGCCGATGCGGCTTTCATTTTCCTTTTCATATTTATAGGTACCCGTAATCACGATACCGATACCGATACTGCTGGCGTCTTCTCTACAGCAGCCCCGTTTCTCATTGGGCTCATTGTGAGTTGGTGTGCGCTGCGTGTCTGGAAAGCGCCAAACAAGGTTGCCAACGGTGTTGGGATATGGCTCATCACCATCGTCATCGGGATGCTCCTACGTCACTTCGCTTTCGATCGCGGAACCGCCGGCGCATTCATTGTCGTTGCAACTATTTTCAATGCTTTTACCTTGGTGGGATGGCGCTTCATTGCAGAACAGATCGCCGACCGGCGCAGTTCTTCAATTTCTTAAAGCAGCGTAAACGCTGTGTAGTCAGGGAATTTTTCCACCCATTCGATACCGGCGTCGCCTAAAGCAAACCCGATGGTGGCAAAGGCATCGGCCCACATGAGGTGAGGGCCAATGACGGTCATTGAAGAGAACTGAGTGTTCACTGCAAGTGAGTCTTTACCCCAAATATGCTGGCCACGTTCCGCAGTACCCGAAGTTGCTACTGCCCAGTTTTCAGGGATATCCACATAACTCCGAATGCGTGAAGAATCGTGCGGATCAACAATTCCGACGCGCCACTTTTCACCCGTTGACTGCAAGCCATGGGTTTGAATATCACCGCCGATGCGCAAGTAGTAATTCTTGAGACCGGCCTCTAACAATAAACGCGCCGCTCGTTCTGCTGCCCAACCTTTCACAAATCCAGCAGGGTCAAGTAGTCCATCAGGTCGTCGCGCATTGAACACTCCGTCGCTTAGGTGCTCAAGCCATGTACACGCATCGAGCACTTCCACTACATCTGGCGAAGCATCAAGCACGTGTAATTCGCCGCTATTGATACGCGAAATTTCACTGGTTGTCAGAAATGTAGAGAACCGATTTTCAATATTGCGAAGAAACGAACACACCGAACGCCATGCATCTTCCACAGACTCATGTGAAGTCGAGTCGTCAATGTGCACGCTGACGACAGTGCCCATCGACTTACCTGCAAATTTGATGCGTTCTTCAGCGCTCATTACGCCGGATGAGCATCAAGAATTGCCTGGAGCCCTGCGGTGTACGCACGCCATGAATCAGTTGCCCCAGAAACAGCAGCGATCTGTGCACTCCCTGCCTCAACAGCTTCTTGGTTATACACAGGCAGAGCTGCCTGGTTAATACGCAAAGACTTATCTTTTTCATTGGGATACTTCACAACAGTCACATTGCACAAAACATTTTTCTTTGTGAATGTTGCCTGCAGTTGGAGTTCACCCCATTTGAACACCGCAGTCGGCCCGGTCACTGCATCGCCATCGCAAGTACTTGCGCCTTCCACTGGTGTCATTGGGCTCGGTGCGAGCGTTGTCGTGATCTCATTAGGTGAGATCACTGATGTAGCAGGACTTGGTGCCAGCGTGGATGTTGTTTCCGAGGTTGACGGGACCGTGGTGCCTATGACACCTTCCAATGCAACTACATCGCTACCTGGGTTATCGAGTTGCGAAATAAAGCCAACTCCAACAACGGTGAGAGCCACTGCAGGAAAGATCTGACGACCCAAAGTTGGTTTTTGTGACACGTCTACCACCAAGCCCTTTCGGCATGAATATTTTCTACAGGCACGCCCGCTGCGCGAGCACCTCGTTGCACGGCTTTCACCATTGATTCTGGCCCAGCAACAATGACCACACGTTGTGCGAGGTCGGGAACAGCTTTCAAAAGAACATCAGCACTGAAGGGGTCGGCAACTTTGAGAGTTGCCCGATGCCCAACAAGGGTATGAACCTTGCCATTACGTGCTGTTGCGAGTGTTTCCAGCTCCTTCACGTGTGACATCTCTTGTTCAGATGAAACGCGGTACAAGATGATTGGTTCATGTTTTGGTGCAAGCTGTTCAAGGAACGACGTAATTGGCCCAATACCAATTCCACCCCCAATGAGAAGTACCTTCTCTGAGTTCACCACATCGGGAGTGCACACACCGTAAGGGCCTTCAACAATGACGCGGGTTCCCAATGCAATGTTCGTAAAGGCATTGCTCGATTCACCGCGCGCCTTCACTGTGAACCGCAGGCCAGCTGTAGTGGGCTGTGCAGATAGTGAAAAAGGATTCGCCTGCCACCATCGTCCCTTCACCAATTGCCGCACCACATAAAACTGCCCGCCTTGTGCTTTTGCTTTTTGTAGGTGCGTACCCGATAGCACAACACTGGAAATACCTTCCGCTTCATGAGTTACTGCCGATACGCGCAATGGGCGAGTAATTGAAACAAGAAAGCGACCCCACCTACTCCATGTCAACCAGGCCACGAGAGCAAGGTGTAGCGCCACCCAAAAACTACGTGCAAGGGCATCGTCGGCAAAGTCGGTTCCTAAAACAATTTGATGTGAGAACGATGCCGCTAGGCCAAAGTAAGCAGTGAGGTGTACGAAGTACCACATCTCATAAGAAAGCTTGTTGCGGAACCACTTCAATGAACTCAATGTGACGATGAGGATGACGACCGACCCAACAGCAGTGAGCGCCATGTACGGTTCTTTGCCGGTTAAAGACTTGATTGCATTAACCGCCCCATTAGGAATTGCCCAAGCAGCAATACTGAATGCAATATGCAACGCAAGAAAAATTGCCATTGCTTCACCCAGTAATCGATGCCAGTTAAACATCCGGTCGAGGCCGTAACGACGTTCTACCAGTGGCGTACGAGTAACGAGAATGAGCCCAAGAAGCCCGGCTTCGCTGCATAACAATCCGGTGAGCTGAGCAAGTGACGTATAGGTCTTTGCGGCAGAGTCTCCTAATGCCGTCACGCCTCCGTGACGCGACCAAAGACCCACCACCACGAGTGTGAGAGCACCAATAACGGCGCCCACATCTGTGTCGAGTACCCAACTTTCCCGGGGGGCGGGAAGTGGATGAACTTGCGACTCAGAACTCGTAGGGGTGGGTCTGGACATGAAGTGAAAACTTATGCGTTATTCGATGGCGTTACTGTGACCGAACCCTGCAGCGCAGGTGCATCGGACATTGCTTCGCCATCTGGTCCGTGATCCATGCCGCGACCCATTCCTGGGCCACCATGGCCTCGAGGGCCATGACCTTCAGGGCCACCGGCTGGGCGAACATTGTTCACCATGTCGGTAACGCGAGTCTTGAACTCAGCAAGCTTCGCATCGGCCTCAGCTTGAGTGTGCTCACCAGAAGCAACCTCTTCATCGAGATGAGCCTTGAACTCAGCAACAAGCGCATCGGTTACTTTCGCAATGTCGACACCCTTTGCTTTTGCA
>JAPKZV010000239.1 GCA_026393585.1 Actinomycetota bacterium | reverse complement strand
AAAACAGGCGATCTCATTGTGACTATTGATGTTCACATACCTACCAAAGTGAGCAAAGAAGAACGCGAGATCATTGAACAACTCGCTGAATTACACAACACGAGCGACAAGGTGAAATAACCATGGCACCGCGGCGTACTGATGGTGTTCCCGTGGAAACGGTCTATGTGATTTCCGTTGCTGCAGAACTTGCTGGTGTACACCCACAAACATTGCGTATTTATGAACGACGTGGTCTTGTTACTCCGGGTCGCACCTCTGGTGGCAACCGGCGTTACAGCGAGGCCGACATTGCTCGTTTAAAGCGCGTTGCCGAACTAGCTGCTGAAGGCATGAACCTTGAAGGCATTCGACACGTCATGCAACTCGAAGATGAAATTGCACAGTTGCGCGTACTTGTTGTGCAGCTTCAAGAACAACTCACTGGCAGAGCATCAACTGAAGTTTTACGCGGCGAGCTGGTGCCACTGCGTCAAGCAGTTGCCGTGTTCCGTGAACGTCCGAGCATATTCAACAAGGACAGGTACTAAGAGTGGCAATTGACCCGAAGAAGTGGACCGCAAAAACTCAAGAAGCCGTTGCAGCAACACTCGATGATGCGCGTGGGCGCAGCAACCCAGAAATTACACCCGACCACCTCATGTCGGCGTTACTTCGCCAAGACGGCACCATTGTTCCTGGCATTTTGCAAAAGCTTGGTGTTGCTCCGTTAATGCTACGCAACACAGCTGATGAGGCTGTGAGTAAGTTGCCACATGCTTATGGCAGTGAAGAGCCACGGATGAATCGTGAACTCAGCAACGTTTTTGAAAATGCCGACAAACTGCGCACCGATCTGCATGACGACTATTTGTCGGTGGAACATTTACTTCTTGCCATGAACCAGCGCGTAGGTATTGGTAGTGAAGAAATGCTGCAAGCACTACGCGAAGTGCGTGGTTCACATCGAGTCACTTCACAAAACCCCGAAGAGCAGTTTCAAGCTTTAGAGAAATACGGTCTCGACCTCACTGCGCGTGCACGTGAAGGAAAAATTGACCCCGTTATTGGCCGCGACGAAGAAATTCGCCGTGTCATTCAAGTGCTCTCGCGGCGCACCAAAAATAACCCAGTGCTCATTGGTGAACCAGGTGTAGGTAAAACTGCAATCGTTGAAGGTCTAGCGCGCCGTATCGCCGATGGCGATGTGCCAGAAGGTTTGAAACACAAGCGCCTCATTTCACTCGACATTGCCTCGATGGTCGCTGGTGCGAAATACCGCGGCGAGTTTGAAGAGCGCTTGAAAGCTGTACTCAAAGAAATTACCGACGCTCAAGGCGATGTCATTACTTTCGTCGATGAAATGCACACGTTGGTGGGTGCTGGCGGCGCAGAAGGCGCAATGGACGCCGGCAACATGATTAAGCCGATGTTGGCGCGTGGCGAACTGCGCATGATTGGTGCAACAACCCTCGATGAGTTTCGTAAGCATGTTGAAAAAGATGCGGCTCTTGAGCGCCGTTTTCAACAGGTCTATGTTGGCGAACCCAGCGTGGAAGACACCATTGCCATTTTGCGTGGGCTCAAAGAACGCTATGAAGTACACCATGGTGTGCGTATTCAAGACAGCGCACTGGTGAGTGCCGCAGTGTTGTCGAACCGGTATCTCACCAACCGCTTCCTACCCGACAAGGCCATTGACCTTGTTGACGAAGCAGCGAGCAAACTTCGCATTGAAATCGATTCACTCCCTACAGAAATTGACGTGGTCGACCGGCGCATTTTGCAATTAGAAATTGAGCGTGTGGCGCTTGACAAAGAAACCGACGCTGTATCGCGAGAACGTCTCGATGCAATTCACGAAGAACTCGACCGTTTGCAAGCACAAACCGATGAAATGAAAGTGCACTGGACGGCAGAAAAAGAAGCCATCGCTGCCATTCGTACGTTGAAAGAAGAACTCGAAGCATTACGTTCGGCAGTAGAGCGTGAAACCGACTTGGCCAAAGCAGCAGAAATTAGCTACGGCCGTATTCCCGAACTCGAGCGCCGCATTACTGGCGCCACAGAGCATCTCAATACTTTGCAACTCGGCAATCGCATGTTGAAAGAAGAAGTAGACGCCGAAGACATTGCCGAGGTAGTAGCGAAATGGACGGGTGTTCCTGTGAGCCGGTTGCTTGAAGGGGAAATGAGCAAGTTGGTGTTGCTGGAAGGCCTCTTACACAATCGTGTGATTGGTCAAGATGCTGCGGTGTCGGCAGTTGCCAATGCAGTGCGGCGTAGTCGTGCTGGTTTGTCTGACCCCAACCGCCCTATTGGTTCATTTATGTTCTTGGGCCCAACAGGTGTTGGCAAAACAGAACTCGCCCGAGCACTTGCTGAATTTCTTTTCGATGATGAGCGCGCCATGGTGCGTATTGACATGGCCGAGTACATGGAAAAGTTTTCCGTGAGTCGGCTCGTGGGTGCTCCTCCGGGGTACGTGGGTTATGAAGAAGGTGGGCAACTCACTGAAGCAGTGCGTCGTCGCCCCTACAGCGTGGTGTTGCTCGACGAAATTGAAAAAGCTCACCCTGAAGTGTTCAACATTTTGTTGCAAGTGCTCGACGATGGACGTCTGACCGATGGCCAGGGTCGCACTGTTGACTTCACCAATGTGGTGCTCATTATGACAAGCAACTTGCCAGGTGACCCGCTGGAATTTTTCCGACCCGAGTTCATTAACCGCGTCGACGACATTGTGCGTTTCCGCTCACTCACACAAGACGACCTTGGTGCCATTGTCGACATTCAGTTGCAGCACCTCATTACTCGTATGGCTGAGCGTCGTATTACTTTGGCCGTCACACCCGAAGCACGTTTGTTACTTGCCGAGAAGGGATACGACCCCAGTTATGGTGCTCGCCCGTTGAAGCGACTCATTCAACGCGAGATTGCCGACAAAGCAGCGGTGCTCATTCTTGAAGGCAAAGCTGTGGAAGATTCCACGGTTTTAGTGACAGTGAATAACAGCGAACTCGATGTACAAATTCAATTGAGTGTGTAGAAACTTAGCCGAGGGCTATTTTTACTGCAGCTGAAACACGCGAACCGTCGGCACCCGTACCAACGCGTTCACGAACAGCTTTCACTACAACTCCCATTGCCTTGCCACCGGTTGCACCTGCAGCAGCAGCTTTGGCTGCTTCTTCTTGCACAATGGCGGTGAGCTCTTCATCGCTCATAGCAGCTGGAAGATAACGCTCAATGATGGCGTACTCTGAGCGCTCTTTTTCAGCGGCTTCGTTACGACCATTGTCGGCATAAATTTGTGCAGCTTCAGTGCGCTTTTTTCCTTCTGCAAGAAGAACGGCCATTACTTGGTCATCAGACAACACCACTGCTTCATCGCCAGCAACTTCGGCATTCATAACTGCAGCAATGACCATGCGCAATGTAGAAACGGTTGCTTCATCGCGTGCCTTCATGGCAGTAGTGAGGTCTGCTTTCAATGTTTCTCGTAATGAACTCATGAATGATCTCCAGTGTGAATCGATTGGTGATGGCATTGGCGTGTGCGGGAAAACCCTCGTGATTGGCCAAGGTAACAATGGAAGGCGCCATGCGACGTAACGCAGTTTCATTGGAACGAGCAATTGCCGTGCGCTTTAAAAATGCTTCAGCGGTAATACCCGAAGAAACGTGTGCAAAGCCACTGGTGGGTAACGAGGCTGGGCAACCAATAAGGAAGTTGGCCGCACTAAAAGGCGTGTGTTGCCCAATGAGAATTTCACCAGCATTCACAAGTTGGTCGACAAGGGCATCAACTGCACTCTCATCCACTGCCACCTGCAAGTGCTCTGGTGCATATTGGTTGGCAACTTCTGCAGCCTCACTCAGCGAAGATACAAAAACCACTCCACCATTGGGCCCAAGTGAAGCGCGAGCGGCTGTGGCACGTTGTTCAGGAAGAGCAGCAAGTTGAAGAACAAGTTCGGCATCAACTTGTGCAGCTATTTCTGTAGTCGTAGTAACAAACACCACCCACGAGTCGGTGCCATGTTCAGCTTCAATAAGAAGGTCTGCGGCAACACGTACGGGGTCGGCAGTGTGGTCTGCAATAAGCAGGCTCTCGGTGGGGCCAAGCAACATCATGGTGGCAACTCCGTGGCGCTGCATTTCCACTTGAGCACACGTAACGGCCGGGCTACCTGGGCCAACAATTTTGCGCACGGGCGA
>JAPKZV010000197.1 GCA_026393585.1 Actinomycetota bacterium | reverse complement strand
GTAGCTTGGCTCCGTTTGGCCCAGCCCATTCAGGCCCGTACGCATGGCCTTTGGCAACAAAGCGCACATCGCCTGGGTAATACACGCGCTCACCTTCAATATGGAATTCGCCTTCCTTGACGATGTACAAAGTATCGGAACCATGTTCATGTTTTCCGAGCCAGGTATTTGGCGGAAATGTATTTTCGAGAACTGTTGGATTGCGCGACAACACCCGAACAATGACCTGACCTTTGATGTGTTCGTTTTCGGCAACGATTGGTTCAACCGAATCGGGATGTACTGCCCATACTTTTTCGCTATTTTCCATTGAATAACTGTAATTGGTTTACGACATTGAACGGAAGTCACGTTGCGTGGCCATCGTGGTCAGAACCAATACAAGCATCAGTGCCCCTGTAACAGAGATTGTTTCAGGCAGCGAATGCAAGTGCCTTGCGGTGTAGCCCACGAGTAACGCACCCATGGGGGCGATACCCACCATTAAAAGAGAGTGGACCGACATCACGCGACCCATGACGTTTGCGGGGGTGTTGTGTTGAATGAGTGTTTGATTCAAGTTGAGGTAGAAGCCGCCAGTCAGACCCCATGCAAAAAGTACGAAAGCGAGATACCAATAATTGGTAGCTGGCCCGATGAAGATCTGTACTGTTGCGCCCGTACACAGGCCACACATAAACCACAATCCTTTACGCACAATTTTGTGGCTGTTTCGCAGGATCCACATCGATGTGCAGAATTGCCCAACGCCCAGCAGAGAATAAAGAATTGTTGCTTCTCCGCCCGTAGCTCCCACTTGTTCGCGAACAAATTGAGGTCCAAGAACCATCCACGGCGACATCATGAAGAGCACGGACCCTGAAAGTAAGATGAAGAGCACACGAATGTTCTTGTTCGCCCAGATGTAGCGCATTCCCACTTGCAATTCTTTGCCTAAATGACGAGCTTCAGTGGAATGTGTTGGAGGAGGAAGCTTCAATGGGAACAGTGTGAGTAGGCCGAGACCATACAGAAGTGCTTGAACCCAAAATGCGCCTTCAATACCCCACCGAGAGATGGCTGGGCCAGCCAAGGCGGGCCCGAAAATGAGGGCAAGGTTCGATGCAACCGTTGAAACAATAATGGCGTTCATGAGTTGTTCCTTCGGAACCAATGTCGACACCACTGCCGTACGTACCGGTTGACCAATGGCGATGAAGAGACCAAGAATTGCTGCGCTCACGGTTGCAGAGAATGTGGTGATGTGCCCTGTGCTCACCCATATAGCGGTGCAGAGTGTGATGCCGAAAGCACCAATTTGACTTGAAATGAGTAATGCCCGACGGTTCATGCGGTCGGAGAACACTCCTATAGGCAAAGAAACGAAGAGCGCTGGTAAACCCATGACGAAAAGCAGCATTCCACTTACATCTGACTGAGCACCCAATTCCAAAATGAGCCACACGAAGGCAAAGCGTTGTGTTGATTGCACGAGCGTGAAGCCCAGAGTGTTGAGCCAAAGGAGTCGGAATGATTTCAGACGGAGAACGTCGAAGGAACTATTGCTCACTTTGCTGAACTGACGCTGTATTTCACGGGAAGGCGTTTGTGGCCACCCACAAAGATTGTTTTCATGAGAGCTGGTTCACCATTGAGTTCAATGTTCTCTATACGTGGTACAAGTTCAGCAAAAAATGCCTTGAGCTCCATGCGGGCGAGCATCGCCCCCAAGCAGTGGTGAATGCCAAATCCGAACGAGAGATGTTTGTTGGGGTATCGGGTGATGTCGAATTTATTGGGGTTGTCAAAGACGCGTTCATCGCGATTTGCTGAAGGATAAGACAAAAGAACCGACTCTCCAGCACGAATGGTGGTGTCGCCAACTTGTGCATCTTCGGTTGCTGTGCGCATGAAGTGCTTCACGGGGGTGACCCAGCGGATCATCTCATCTACGGCACTATTAATGAGTTCGGGTTTATCCTTCAAGAGCTGCAATTGATCGGGGTTCTCGATGAGCGCCAGCATGCCACCAGCCATTGAAGCTGACGTGGTGTCGTGGCCTGCGGTTGCGGCAATGACGTAATACGAGATGGTTTGCATATCGGTGAGGGGTTGACCTTCGATAATTGCGTTTGCTATTACTGATGTGAGATCATCTTGCGGTTCTTTGCGTCGAGCGTGGGTGAGTTCCGTGAAATAGGCGAAAAAGTCGCTGACAACCGCAATGAGGTCTTGACCCGATGGACCGCGTTGTAATTCCTCGTCGGCGCTTCCGAATAGTTCCTGGGTGAGTTGCAACATGCGAGGATAATCAGATTCCGGTAGTCCCAGAATTGCCAAAATGACATTGAGAGGGAGCGGCATTGCGACATCTCTCGCGAAATCACAAGTGCTACCCAACGCGGCCATGTTGTTCACTGATGCCAACGACAACGATTCCAATCGACTCTCTAAACGCTGCAAGCTCTTGGGCAAAAACCAGTCGGATGTGACTCCACGCAATGCGCGATGTTCGGGGTCGTCAACGTGAATGAGAGTACGAAGTAAGTTACCCTGTTCTGCTGCGCGCTGGTCGCTTGCTTTATCGGCCAATACAGGGCGAGGTTCATTAATGAAAATACTGTTTCGCGCCTCAACCGACATCACATCGCTATGACGCGTGATGGCATAGAAAGAGTTAAAGCGCTCGTTTTCGACGTAATGAACTGGGCTGTGGTCGCGCAGCACTGAGCACGCCTCATAGAAGTATTTCTCGTCTGTATATGCAGATGGCGTGACAAAAACTTGCCCTGCTTCGTGAACCGACAACATGCTTACCCCCTAAGGGGAAACATTAGTTGATGGCAAGGCTTATTCGTTACCCACCAAGAACGGTGCAACTTCATCTGCTGAACGACCAGCTTCTGCAAGGCCTTGCAAGATGAACGTGTCGATTGTTTTGTGCATATGGCGCAAGCGGCCCTCTTGGTAGTTGCCGAAGGTAACAGTCTTTTTGCCAGTCGACTTCAAGCCTTGCTGAACAAAGCCGAAGTTCGACATGTCTTGTTCAAACACATCGGCGAGACCAGCCATGCCAGGAGCTTCTTTCCATGCCTGATCTAACCGCAACTTTGTGGTGACTGCTGGTTCTGGAATGTCTTCGCCGTCAGGCAACGGTGCCATACGGTAAACGTCCATGAAGCATGAGTCGGGCGTACGCCCTGGGCGCCAGCGGTACATGAGTGGCTGACCAATACCGGCCCACGGTGCAAAGGCGGGGAAGAGGTGGTACAGAATTGCATCAATGATTTCCGCATCGGTGTAGGAATCGAGATCGGCACGGAACATACCCGACATGCGCTCGCGGAAGGTTTCAGCAACATACGCACGGGCCTGAATGCCATCTGGTGGCTGCACTTGGCTCTGGTCGGAGTAACCGCGTGAACGGCTCGAGAATGCTACGAATTCCGCAGCAACAGTTTGCTCGGTGAGTTGTTCAACAATGTGTGGGCTTTGTACGCCAAATGGGTTGAAGAAGCGCGACACAAATGGCGACTCTGGGTAAATGGAGTACTCGCTGTTTTCGTCACCGCAGAAGGGTTTGATTTGTGGGTGAGTTGCGATGACGTGGTAGCCCTCGCTGAAGGCTTCCATTACAACTTTCCAGTTTGCGGGAACTTCCTTCACGGCATGGAATGCCTTGTAGCGCTTCGATAGAGGGAAGTCTTTGAAGTGTTCAATGAGCGTTGATGCAACTTTCTCGAATGGCTCACAGTTGGGATCCATGTTCACGAATACGAGTCCATCCCACAATGCAACTTTTGCTTGTGGAAGACACGTGGGCTTGCTGCCGTGTGTGAACTGAGGGAAGTCCCATTCTCCGGGAACATTCTTCAAATCACCTTGTACGTCCCATTCCCAGCCATGGAACGGGCATACGAATGAGGCAACAGTGCCGTCGTCGTCTTTGAGGCGTGTTCCGCGGTGCATACAAGCATTGTGCAAAGCACGAACAACACCGTCATTGCCGCGTGTAACGATGAGTGACTCATCGGCAACGTCGTAAACAACGTGAGACCCTGGTGTAGCAATTTCTGCTTCCAAGCAAGCGAATTGCCAGGTCTTAGACCACATGAATTCTTTTTCAAGGTCGGCAAAAGCCTGAGAGGTGTAGCGGGCCTTTTTGACGTCTTCGGAACCCACGTATGGGCTGGCGAACTCGGTGAGAGCCTTGGGAACCGGGCGAGTATCGGTCTTCAGAATCTCTTGAACTTTGGGTCCGCGTGAATGTGAAACGCCTGGGTCGTTATCAAGTGTTGTCATGATTGCCTCCCGTTAAGACCGTGCGCAAGCACGAGTCGAAATTTCTCTATATCTCCACCGTAAACCATAGGGCTTAGTGGGGTGCGAGTTGGAATATCTAGCAGCCATAGTCAGGTATTTTTTCCCCTGCTACGGTGGCGTTCGAGGTCTTCAGATGAGCAAAAAATGGACGAACTGGGCAGGCAACCAGTCATCACATCCCCAATCGTGGATCAGGCCTCAAAATATCGCCGAAATCGTTGCTGCCGTGAAAGACGCAATTGCACAAGGAAGGCGAGTGAAGGTCATTGGCTCGGGCCACAGCTTTACTGGGGCTGCCGTTGCGCAAGACGTTCTCATTGAAATGACCCATATGACGAGGGTTTTGGCAGGGCCTGACGAAAACGGAATTGTTGAGCTCGAAGCGGGGATGACGCTGAGTGCTGTGAACGAGTACCTGTTTCAGCACGACCGAGCACTAGAGAACTTGGGCGACATCGCATATCAGACAATTGCTGGAGCAATCTCTACCGGCACTCACGGTACGGGCGAAAACATTGGCGGTTTGGCGCAGCAGGTTGTGGGTCTTACCTTGGTTGACGGTGTGGGGAACACCGTAGAGATCGATGAGAACAATCCTTTGCTGCATTTTGTCCGCGTGGGAGTGGGGGCTGTAGGAATCATCGCCCACGTCAAAATTCGCACCGTTCCCAAATTTGCTCTGCACGTTAAAGAAAAACCTATGCCTTTGTCGTACGTGCTTGAGAACCTTGAAGATTTGGCATCTCGGAACGATCACTTTGAATTCTTCTGGATTCCGCATACAAAATGGGCGTTGACGAAACGAAACAACAGAACTGAATTGCCATTGCAGCCGCTTCCACGATTCAAGAAGTGGTGGCAGAAATCATTCATGGAAAACACCGCATTCGGGTTGGTGTGTCAACTTGGCAAACTCTTCCCAGGTTTAGTTCCACGATTGGCCACTGCACTTCCTGGCTCGGGCAGCACTAGCTATATCGACGAGAGTTTTCGTGTGTTCGCCTCTGAGCGTCGAGTGAAATTTGTTGAGATGGAGTATGCAATTCCGCAGGAGCACTGTCGTGCGGCGGTTGAAGATATTGAACGGGTCATTGCCGAGAAGAACTACAAGGTGAGTTTCCCGGTTGAAGTTCGCTTCACGGCGCCCGACAACAATGTGCTGTCCACGGCACACGCCCGCCGGAGTGCATACATTGCGGTTCACATGTTTAAAGGTTGCGATTATCTTCCTTACTTTTCTTCAGTTGCCGAAATCATGGCTAAATATTCTGGACGACCCCATTGGGGGAAGATGCACTTCCTTACGCATGAGGAGTTGAGCGCTCTCTACCCTCGGTGGAACGAGTTCCTTGTGGTAAGAGACCAGTTAGACCCCACGCGAACCTTCCACAACGGTTATTTAGAGCAAGTATTTGGCAAATAGTCCATGCAAAAATGTACAGTTCATTAGTTCCTAGCGTGAAATGAGTACGAATGGCTTCCTTGTCAATTCCTAAGAATCGTTCTGAAGTAACAGCACAGTGGCTTGAGGCTGCTTTGAAGGCCGGCTCTGAAAAGAACCTCGGGAGCATTGCCTCTATTGAGTTGAAACAAATTGGCGAAGGCATTGGAGTGATGGGAGAGCTTTTCCGTGCATCAATTTCTTATGCATCGGGTACGGGGCCATCTGCCGTCATTGTGAAGCTGCCGTCGCAAGCCGACGCAAACCGTCAGCAAGGAATTGACCTCGGTATGTACGAAGCAGAAGTCAAGTTTTACGATTCACTCGCAGCGAAAACTACTGCTCGGCTTCCGCGCTCGTATTACACCGCATCTGAGGCTGGAACAGCCAATTTCGTCATTCTGATGGAAGATCTCGGACACTTGTCGATGGTTGTGCAAATGGACGGAATGAACGCTGCTCAAACTTCGGCTGCAATTCGCTCCTTGGCTGCATTGCACGCCAGCTGGTGGGGCAAGGTGGAAACCACTGAAATGGAGTGGGTGCCAAGCGTTATTCACGATCGCATTGTCAACTTCGGTGCAATGTGGCCGATGCTGTGGGAGATGTACCAGCCAAAGTTTGGGCATGTATTGCCAGAGGGCGCAGTGGAATTCGGAAATTGGCTCAGCGTCAATTACTGGGAAGCGGTGAAAGAGTTTGCTACGAGTCCATGGACCTTATTGCACCTCGACTACCGCGTCGACAACTTGATGTTCGATACAGATCTCAATTCGCCCGATGCGGTTGCTGTCATCGACTGGCAAAGCGTGGGTCGCGGGCCAGCTGGCTACGACCTAGCCTACCTATTGGGTGGAAGTGTGACTGTTGAAGACCGGCGCAAGTATGAAGACCAATGGCTCCACGAGTATCACGACGAAATTACTCGTCTGGGTGTGAACTACGCCTTTGAAGATCTTTACAAAGACTATGTACGTGCACACGTCATCGGTGGAACATCAACTGCTGTATTGACAGGTGCAACATTCGACCTAGGCAACGAACGTGGCGTGGCACTCATTGCCTCAATGGGCGAGCGTCACTTTGCAGCGCCCCTCGATCACAACGGGCGCCAATTCTTCTCGGTTTAAGAAGAGCGCTTTAGAGGCAAATATCTTGGGGGCGCACTGGTGTGCGCTTCAAATCAACTCCCGTGGCGTCTCTAATGGCAGCCACAATTGCTGGAGTCACTGAAATGCATGGTGGTTCGCCCACGCCCTTTGCTCCTAGTGGCGCCTGAGGGTCTGGTTCTTCGATTGGAATGAAGAGAACATCGGGCGCATCGAGTGCTGTAGGTAGCAGGTAGTCGGTAAAGCTCGGGTTCTTGACAATTCCGTTCTGCACGATGATTTCTTCCATCACTGCAAGGCCTAGACCCTGAGCAATGCCACCTTCAATTTGGCCGAGTAGTGCGAGTGGGTTGAGTGAACGACCTACGTCTTGAGCTGTGGCTATTTGCACAACTTTCACCAGACCTAGCTCGACATCGACATCAACAACTGCTCGGTGGGCAACGAAAGCAAAGGCAACGTGGCAATTGCCTTGACCGTTCTCATCAAGTTCCTCCGTTTTGCGATGCTGGTGAAGAAACGTTTGAACGATCTTCAAGCCTTTGCTTGCTTCGCTCACACTGACGCGCAATGGCCCCATGGTGTCAACAATGTCGGTGTCTTCAATAACAAGTTGCAACGGGTCGAGCCCATGAGTGTGTGCAACGTGTTCAAAGAGACGTTCACGAACCAGGCGACACGCCCCATCAACGGCGCCACCACTCATCCATGTTTGCCGCGACGCCGATGTTGAACCCGCCGAACCTATTTCGGTATCAATTCGGTCGAGTACAACAACATCAACACCTAAAACCGTTCGGGCAATTTGTTGGGCAAGTATGACGAAACCTTGGCCCACTTCAGATGTTGCAAATTTGAGTGTGGCAACACCATCGGCAAGTGTGCAACGAGCTTCGGCGCTGTCGTCGAAACCCTCGCTGTACATCAGATTCTTAATGGAAACACCCCAGCCAATTCCACGCTTGATGTTGTGTAGCTCTGATGTTCGACCCGAACCTCCAGGAAATTCCATTGTCTCTGAACCATTCGAAAGCGGCACAGGCATGGGCAGTGCGTCGGTTTCACGAATGCAACGAGCTACAGGAGCCACGCTTTCTACAGCTTGCCCAGTAATGAGGGTGTCGCCTTTTTCCATCGCGTTTAACAGACGAACTTCAACAGGTGACTTACCAACGGCCTTGGCAATTTTGTCCATTTGGCCTTCATGTGCGAAACAGGCTTGCACCACACCGAAACCGCGCATTGCACCACATGGTGGGTTGTTGGTACGCACTGCATAGCCATCGAACACGGCGTTGGCACATTTGTAGGGACCTTGAATATGCGTGACACCGTTAATAAGAACAGCTGACGATGTAGACGCGTAAGCGCCGCCATCTAGCTTCATTGTGCCTTCAATTTTGATGATGCGACCTTCGCTGGTGACGTGGTGCTTCAACGCAATCACACCGGGATGACGATGGACATGGCCAAAGAAGCTTTCTTCACGCGTGTATTGCATTTTCACCGGACGACCCGTGCGTAGCGCTAAGAGACACGTGTGAACCTGGAGGCTGATGTCTTCTCGTGCGCCAAAGGCACCACCCACACCGCCGAGTTGCAAGCGCACCTTTTCCTTCGGCATCGCCAAGCAGTCGGCGATTTGCTTTTGATCTTCATGTAACCACTGGGTTGCTACAACAAGCTCAACTCCTGAGCCATCGGAGTCGGGGTAGGCGAGCGCTGCTTCAAGACCAAGGAAGGCTTGGTCTTGCATGCCGATTTCGTATTCGCCTTCAACGATGATGTCGCCAGTGGCGTTTGCATCACCGTGAAGAATGCGTTGGTGCCGAAATACGTTTCCATCGGGGTGGATGCTTGGAGTGTTTGGATTCAGAGCATCTTCAATGCTGGTGAGCGGCGTCATTACTTCATAGTGCACAACGATGGCGTCTAATGCACGACGACATGTTTCAGGATGGTCGGCAGCAACAGCAGCGATGGGCTCGCCCATATAACGCACATAATCTGCTGCGAATACAGGTTGGTCTGACGCAATGAGGCCGTAAGTAAGTTTTCCTGGAACATCACCAGACAAAAGAATGGTCTCAACACCATCGATCTTTATTGCTGCAGAAATATCGATGGAAATAATGCGAGCGTACGGGTGTGGCGAGCGCAGGGTGGCTCCCCATACGTCCGTAACCGGTGCACCTACAGATGTTTCCCGACAATGCTTCTTTCACTTCAATTTCTGACGGCGATGAATTGGTCTCTAAGAGATGATGAACCGCCACGATGAGCCCTGGAGTGCAGAAACCACATTGCACGGCACCTTCGGTTACAAATGCTTGTTGAATATCATTCGGAGTCTCGGTTGTCGCTAGGCCCTCAACCGTGGTGATGTCGGTATCGATAGCACTTGCTGCCATGACCAAACATGAACACACTGCATCGTTATTAATAAGAACAGTACAGCTGCCGCATTCGCCTTGCTCGCAGGCACCTTTGGCACCCATGAAGCCGAGTCGCTCGCGCAACACGTACAGCAGACTCTCACCGATCCAGGCATCTTTAACGTGCTGTTCAATTCCGTTGACGCGTAATGAATACATTTCGGGTGAGGTGCTCATTGCATTGCTCGTTTCAGTAGTCGTTGAGCAAGCACACCAACAGCATGCTTGCGGTATTCGGCAGTGGATCGGTGATC
>JAPKZV010000054.1 GCA_026393585.1 Actinomycetota bacterium | reverse complement strand
CTACTGAGTACTCGTGAATGTTTGCATCTTCGCCCGAGCCAAAGGTGCCAGCGTGCACAAAGGGGAAGTGTCCGAAGTCGAGAAAGTTGTCGATGAATTGCGCGGCTGCTGCTTTGATGGTGATGGGTTCTAGCCACACGTGGCGCAGCGACGCATCGTTCCACTCAGAAATATTGATGATGTCGGTGACGGGTTCTTCAGGAGCGAGCCACACCAGGTTGTATTTTTCAACAACACGTGCGGATGACAGTGCAGTGTTTGGCGGGAGTGTTGCGCCCTTGCCGAGTGCAGGGACATGAGCAACATCACCTTGTGCGGTGAATTCCCAGCCGTGATAGGGGCATTGCAAATGTTCGCCCACAACACAACCATCAGAGAGGCGTGCATTGCGGTGCGGGCACTTGTCGACAAATGCGGTGAGTGTGTTGTTGATGCGGGTGAGTACGTAGGGCTCGCCGAGCAACACCACACGTTGTGGTGCGTTGTGCAAAAGGTCTGCACTACGCAACACCGGGTGCCACGCGCGGCGCAACCCCGGCGAGGTGTTCGTGAGTGCGGTCGGTGTGTTCTCTGTGCTCATCGCTCTTCGCGTTCATAAGGAACGCCAAGAGCTGCAGGAGCGCCAAGACGCTTGTGAGCGAAACGACTAGAAACCAATACCAGAACAACGATGGTCATGATGAACGGAAGCGCATCGAGCAGGTCGCCAGAAATATGAAAGCTGCGTGCTTTCAATGTGGTGCCGAGTGATTGCAGAGCACCGAACAAGTACGCGCCAACCAAAGTGAGGTCGGGGCGCCAGAAGCCGAAAATAACAAGTGCAATAGCAATCCAGCCGGCACCCTTGGTGAGGCCATCGACCCATGTAGAAACAATGGCGAGGCTGTAGAACGCGCCACCAATACCGGCAAGCATGCCGCCCAAAATGGTGTGGAAGTAGCGATATTTCACCACGCTGATTCCCATTGCGTCAGCGGTTTGTGGCGACTCGCCCACAGCACGCAATTGCAAACCAGTCTTGGTGCGAAAGAGGTAGAACGACGACACCGCAACAAGCACCCAACTCACATAGGTGAGAATGGTGTGATTGAACAGCAGTGGACCAAGTACTGGTGTATCGGCAAGACCCAAGACATCGAGCTTGCGAATGGGTCGAGTGACTGGATGTGCAGCAACTTCCCACACGTTGGCGAAATAGCTAGACAGGCCAAGTGCACCGGCAAAAATTGTGATGGAGAGACCAGCAACTGTTTGGTTGGCTTTCAATGTGACACACAAAAATGCGTGAAGTAGTGCAGTTAACCCGCCCGCAAACATAGCAATGAGAATGGATGCGAAAACGGTGATCCATGCGGAGCCACCAACGTGTTGCGATGCCCACGCGGCACTCACACCGCCAATGAGCATCATGCCTTCAACACCAAGGTTGAGTACACCACTGCGTTCGGTGAATACGCCACCGAGTGCAGCGAAGAGCAATGGGGTTCCGTAAAAAATTGCTGAAGCTAAAATGACAATGAGGAGACTGTTGTTCACGATGCAACCGTCGCTTTCTTTCCGGCAGTGTTGCGTTTCACGCGATACTTCATGAGAATTTCACCAGCAACTGCGGTAAAGAGAATGAGACCTTGCAAGGTGCCTACCAGACCACTCGGAAAGTCGGGGCCTTGCAGTGAGTAACCGGCGTTGGTGAGCCCACCCAGCAAGATGGCAACAACAATGGCACCGATTGGGTTGAGTCGTGCAAGTGCGGCAACAACAATGCCGGTGTATCCAAAGCTGTTGAGCTGCAAGCCCTTCGCATCGAGGTAATGCGTGAAGTCGCCCACTTGGCTTGCACCACCAATACCGGCGAGTGCACCAGACAATGCAGTGACAACCACAATGGTGGTTTTGGTGCGAATACCGATGTAGCGCGCGGCGCGCGGCGAGTCGGCAATGACTCCAATTTCAAAACCAAAGCGACTGCGCTTGTAGAGCACCCACACAGCAACTGCCACAAAGACTGCAAGTATGAGCCCGAAGGAAATACCAACGCCAGCAATTTCATACGACGGCCAAAATGCTCGCTTCTCAAGTGGCTTGCCCGACGGGAACCCAGCAGAACGTGGGTCACGCCAGTATGAAAGCGAGTTGAAAATGAGGTAGTTCAAAACAATGCCTGCGATGTAGTTCATCATGAGCGACGTAATAATTTCGTTGGTATTGAATTGCGCTCGTAAAAGCCCAACGAAGCCTGCATACATTCCACCGAAAATCATTCCGGCGAAAACCATGGCAATAATGACAATGCCGACGGGGTACGAGTTGCCCATGACGAGGCCAACGTAGGAAGCTCCAATGGCACCCATGTACAACTGGCCTTCACCACCAATGTTGATCACACCTAAACGAAACGCTGCTGCTGCACACAACCCGGTGAATGCGAATGGTGTTGCAGTGCGCAAGGTGCCAGTGAGTGCACGCGTGGAAAGAAATCCACGTTCAAAAATGCGTTGATACACATCGAGGGGGTTCTTGCCGGTGAGCAAGAGCACAATGGCGCCGACGGCCAGTGCACCCAATAAAGAAATCAGTGGAATTGCCCAGTTCAGCCACTTGGGCTGTTCCAAACGGCGCTCTAGGCGCACTGGCGATTTCATGATGTTGCCTCCAGTTGTGCGCCGCCCATGAGCAAGCCAATTGTTTCGCGGTCGGCTTTGTCGGCAGGAATGACCGCAACGATGCGACCTTCATACATCACAGCAATGCGGTCGGCGAGCGACATGATTTCGTCGAGGTCTTCGCTAATGAGCAACACACCTAAGCCGCCATCGGCTGCTTCCACTAAACGTTCGCGCACCGATTCAATGGCACCAACATCGAGCCCACGTGTTGGCGAAGCAGCGATAAGAATTTTTGGACCAGTAGAAAACTCACGGGCCAGCAAA
>JAPKZV010000134.1 GCA_026393585.1 Actinomycetota bacterium | reverse complement strand
CACCTGTGGGTTGGTGACATGGCGCTTTCTGCCCCACCTCGGTTGCCGCCCTCACTTCTTCCAGTTAGCCGAAGAATCTCGGGGCTTTTGCATGGCGACTATTCGGGTCTTTTGCATCGTGCCGGTTCTGAAATTGGTGACACACGTCGGTATATGGAAGGCGATGACGTGCGCCGTATTGATTGGCCTGCAACTGCTCGCACCAATGAAACACAAGTACACGACACCATCGCCGACCACGAATTGGAAGCTTGGCTTGTAGTCGACACTTCAGCCAGCATGAATTTTGGTACAGGAAAAATAACAAAAGCACAGATGGCTAGTGATGTAGCAGGTGCATTTGGCTATCTCATTTCCCACACAGGAAATCGCCTGGGTTGTGTTACTACTGCGCGTTCTGCTGAATCACTCATGCCGCGAAGTGGTACACATCAACTGGCCCAGGTGTTGGGAAAACTGGCAAAGAACAATGACGATACTGGAACCTTGGCGCAAGCACTAGAAAAATGTTTGTCGGCAAGCACGCGACGTGGTCTTGTAGTTGTGGTCTCTGATTTCTTTGATGAGTCACCTTGGCAAAATGCGATGTCGCAACTTGCGCAAAAACACGATGTCATCGCAGTCGCAGTTTCCGACCGCCGTGAACATGAGTTTCAAGATGTTGGAATTGTTGAGTTTCGCGATGTGGAATCGGGAAAAACACTCCGCATCGATACCTCACAAACAGAGTGGCGAGATAATTTCGCTACCTCCGCGCAGCAGCGTCATCAAAAAATCGCCAACGACATTCGCCTGGCGCGTGCCGACGGTTTGTCGCTATGTGCCGATGAAGATTGGGTCGCACAACTTGCTACTTTCTTACGCACACGAAAGCGCCGATTAGCAATGGGGCATCGTCGATGATTGCGCTCTATTTGCTTGAGCCTTGGAGACTTTTGCTCCTGGTCGTTCCTGGGTTGCTCCTTGTGTTCATCTACCTGTCAGGCAAGAAACGATCTGAATCTGCGGTTTCGTTCAGTGCGCTCGGCATGTTGGAGGGCTTGGTTGAAAAGCCACGGAGGTGGAAAAGCAGTACACCAGTAGGGCTTGTTGTGGTGGCGCTCGTCCTTGGCGTGTTCGGTTTTGCTCGTCCGGCAACTAATGGTGTTGATGCCGGTAGTAAAGCGGTAGTGGTGTTGGCCATCGACGTGTCGTTGTCGATGAGCGCCATAGACGTAGAGCCATCACGTATTGAAGTGGCAAAAGATGCAGCACTTCGCTTTGTGGCAAAAGCACCAAGCAACACACTCATTGGCGTTGTGGCTTTCGACAGCAATGCACGGCAAATCATTGCTGCGACCGACAACAAAGCAGCGATTTCGCGAGTAGTGACTGCGCTTCAGCCCGGAACGGGTACAGCAATTGGTGAAGCCATTTATGCGGCGCTCGACACCATTTCATCGGCCGTCGACCCAAGCGGTGGCACTAAAAATGCGGGCACTATTATTTTGTTGTCAGATGGAACCACAACAACAGGTCGCCCCGACACAGAAGCAGCTGCTGAAGCCCAATCGCTCGGCGTCAAAATCAATACCATTGCATTTGGTGCGCAAGATGGAACGGTGACAACTCCCGATGGCCAGGTGGTGCCGGTACCGCCCGATGAACAAGCACTCAGCAACATTGCCGATGTTGCTCGTGGCAAGTCGTTTACTGCAGCAACTGCGAAAGACCTGCAGGCAATTTACGATTCGCTCAGCGAAGCCGTTGTGCGTAAAACAAATGTGCACGAACACGGCGATGTTCTCACCATGCTCAGCTTGTTGGCGATGTTTGCCGCATCTGTTTTGTCGTTGCGATGGTTCCGCCGCATTATTTGAGCACTAATCTTCAGTAATGAGCATCACTGAATTTCTTGACAGTGTCGAGATAGCTCATTTCACATCTCCAGAAGAGTTCTGGGAACGCCTTCACGGGCTACCCAATAAAGATATTGCAGTCATTGCGAGAACTATTTTTGAAGAGCGCCAGTTGGGTCGGGTGAACCCGGTGCACTCGGCATTCTTTTTTGAATCGCTGGAAAATAGTCAGTTCTTCCACAGTGTGGTATCGCCCTATCTAGACGCTCTATTGCGAGAGCTTGATGCAATTCAACTTCCACCAGGCGACATTTTGGAATTGGGAAGTGGTGCTGGCGTTGTCGCGTGCTTCTTGGCACAGAAGTATCCAGAAAAAAAAGTTGTAGGAATTGACCTTCTTCCCGCTGTCGTGGCGACGGCAGGAAAACTCGCACAGTTGCTGGGGCTTTCCAATATTGAATTCCATCAGCAAGAAATTGTAGGTCTCCGGTTAGGGAAAACGTTTGGTTGCGTTCTTTCGGTTGCGCTTCGCGAAGAGATGTCATCAGGTCGGCAAGGGTCTTTTGGCTATTTTTCGGCAATCGCCGAACTTCCGAATGCCATCACTGCACCTGTGTCACCACTATCGCAGTGTGTTGCACAGCATCTGGCAGATGGTGGGTTATATATATCACTTGAGCGGTGCCACGATGTCGCGTCTATTGCTACATGGGTAGGCGAGATGCAATCAGTAGGTATTGCCCCAATGCTTGAGAACAGCACGATGCTCACCTTCACTGGCGTGCTTACGGGGGCAGAAAAGATGCCGCTGTTGTTATCTACTCATGCCGATACCAGGGTTGATGCAGAGTCATTACTGCAGTGGCGGATGAGTGGAAGTAATGAGCTGCAAAGCGATGAACTTGCCATTGAATCTCGCGTCTATTCACAACGGGCTTGGCGAGTGGTGAAGGCAACCGAATTTGGCATTCGTGACGAATTGGGCGATGCCGCAGCACGCGTCTACCTATTAGAGTGCGACCGCGAAGGGCTCGTATATTTCACAACAAATCGCGGAGCGCGCGAAATTATTTTTGAAACATCTTTTGGTGGTGCACAAATATTGACCAATAAGTTTGAACACTTGCTGGGTGAACTCACCTACAACCCGAGTGTTGTAGACGTGCGCAGTATTACTTCGTTGTAACACGGTTGTCGGGTGGAATGACCACCACGGGAACCGTGGCATGTCGAGTGACGTAGTCGGCAACGGAACCCAGCAAAATGCCAGCAATCCCGCTATGGCCGCGTGCCCCAATGACCAGCAAATCAATGTTTGGAATATTCAAAGTGTCGCGAGCATCGCCTTCAATGAGTTCACGCTTCAACATCACCTCGTGTTCTTTGGCCAATGGAACGAAGCGAACGAACTCTGCTTCCAGCAACTCGGTGGCAGCAGTGTCGTCAATGGTGAATGCCGTCGCAAGTTCCGTGCCATATACATAGGGGTGCCAAACATGAACCAAAATAACGGTGTCGCTTTGGCGAGCATGTTCAATTGCCCATTTCACCGCTGCATGTGAGTTTTCTGAGCCGTCTATTCCTACTGCAATGCGTTGTTTTGGGTGCTTCGACATAAGGGAAGGGTATGACAGCCCATCTCGTTATACGAGAGGAAAAAGTACCTATTTTGTTGAATCGGTATCGGCCAAAATAGGGGTGAGGGTGAGCTCTGGTTCGTCGGCTTCTAGGCGCTGCAGGCGATATTTGTTTTCGAAAAGTGCAACGAGAGCATTGTCGCCCCGCTTCAAAATGCGAATGCCGCCAATGCGACGCAAACGGTCGACGCTCTTCTCATCAGTGATGCGTATGGCCTGGTAAACAGCGGGGTTGACTTCAACAGGTGAATTGAATTCACTAGCGAGTCGGTAAGCAAATACTTCGATTTGTAGTGCACCTACAGCAGCCAAAATGGGTTCAGAGTCGGCAAGGTCGGGGTCGCGCAGCACTTGTACAACACCTTCTTCATCGAGCTGTGCCAGGCCGCGACGGAATTGCTTGACGCGACCACCATCGGTGGGGCGAGCAGTAGCAAAAACCTCTGGGGCAAACCGAGGAACGCCAGGGTAGGTCACAGGGCTACTGGCAAAAATAGTGTCGCCAATTTGCAAGCCAGCAGCGTTAATGAGCCCAATGATGTCGCCCGGGTATGCAACTTCAATTGTTTCGCGGTCGGCACCGAATGCTGTTGTTGCATATTTCGTGCTCACGGGTTTTGTTG
>JAPKZV010000095.1 GCA_026393585.1 Actinomycetota bacterium | reverse complement strand
ACTGGGACGCACTCTCATTTGAGATGGTCTCCACCATTTTGGGGAGCTAAAACCTCTTATTGAGCTTGTTGCCATGGTGGTACCGGGCGCAAACGTGGGTACCACGGGCTGCGCAGCGGATCACCGTATTTCAGTTGAAGCGACAGCCCAGGCGTGAGTGGAACTGTTGGTTTGCCAGGAGGCCGCGGTGCATAAACAATGTCATCGCCGTACATGCGAATGGTGATTGCACGACGACTGCTGTTGGGGCCGGTGGGGCCACCGCCGTGTAGCACCGCAGGGTGCGCCAAAATAATGTCACCAGGTGTGATGTCCCACGACACAATGTCCCATGCACTGCGGTCAGCTTCAATGTTGGGCAGCGGCGGATACTCGCTTCCAAAATACGGAAGAGTGGGGTCTTCGCTCACGCGGCGTGGGTTGAAGCCGTCGTAACGCACACCGTGGTGTGTACCGCGTACGTACTCCAAACATTCGCTCGCAGGCAACGTGTCGAGGCTGATCCATGCTGAAGCGATTTTGCTTCCTTCCATGGGCCAATAGGGAAGGTCTTGGTGCCAAGGTGTGCGACCACCATTTGGCCCTTTCACAAACCACTCATCGGAGTACAACCAAATATCAGATGAGTTGAGCAGAACTGCCATCATGTCGGCAAGAGGTGAGTCGTACATGAAACGCTGCAACTCGGGTGACACTTCAGTAGTACGCACGAGCTCAATGAACTCCTGATCGGTGCCGTCATAAAACAAGTGCTTCTTTTGCCCGGAGTCTCCCATCACGCGGTCGAGACCGAGTTGCAAGAGAAGAAGCCATTCTGGGTGAAGGGCTTGGCGCAAAATAACGATGCCATCACGTGCATAGGTGTCACACACTGCGGGTGTGATGAGTGAGACGGCTTCGGTGGTAGTAGTTGGAAACCCCATGCCATGACAATAGATCACGTGTGAGCACAGAATTACTAGACCCTGTACGGTGCGGTTATGGCTTTACCGAAGATCCTTGACGATGCATTAGACACCCTGGTTGTTCCGGGTTTTTCGCGAATTGGTTACCTCGCTCGGGCCGGACAATTCGATCCACTTGGCCACAATGCGTTGGTTGGGAAGACAATTGTCATTACTGGTCCAACATCGGGGCTGGGAAAAGCTGCAGCACACCAACTAGCGGCGATGGGTGCAGATCTCATTCTTGTGGGTCGGTCGGCAGAAAAGCTTGAACGCACGTAGAGCGAACTCGTTCAAGGTGTAGAAACTCAGAAGTTTCATACTGTGGTTGCCGACATGGGTGATCTTGATGCAGTGCGTCAAGCTTCTCAGTCCATTATTGAATACGCGCCATCTCTTCATGCGTTGATTCACAATGCAGGCGCACTTTTAAAGACTCGTGAAGTGTCGCAACAAGGGTATACAATCGCTACACATGTTTTAGGGCCGCATCAGATGACCACAGATCTTCTTTCGTTATTGAGGTCTTCTTCAGGACGAGTCATTACGGTGTCGTCGGGTGGCATGTATGGGGCCACGCTGCCAAATATTCTGCGCAATCAATCTCCAGAGATGTCTCTTGCGAGTTACGACGGCACGCGCCAGTATGCGATAGCCAAACGTATGCAAGTCACTCTCAATGAGATGTGGGCAGTTCGCGAACCACAAATTTCATTTGCAGCAATGCATCCAGGCTGGGCAGATACGCCAGGAGTGCAAGAGTCGCTTCCGGCTTTTCGCCGTCTCATGAAGCCGCTCTTGCGTAGTTCTGAACAAGGTGCCGACACCATCAGTTGGTTGGCATCACGTAGTGAGAATATTGATTCGGGCAAGTTCTGGTGCGACCGCGCCGTTCGAACAATCCATCGATTATCTCGTACACGAAAGTCAGACACCCCTGAAGCTCGTGGGGCACTGTGGCAATGGTGCAATGAGCGCATCACACAATAAATCTGTGTGTTCCTGCTCAGGAATGTGAACTACTTGTGCGACACCGATCACTGCAATAGCGAACGTTTTCCCAGTCGCGGGCCCACTTGCGGCGCCATTCAAAGGGCCGCCCACATGTTGCACAGATCTTGGGTGGAAACCCATTCTTCGTCTGCGCGGTGCGGCTCATTTACTCAAGTTCCGATAACTATTTCTTTTTCTTGGTTTTGGGTTTGTCCCACTCCAAAGCAGCCTGAACTGCTTCACCAGACAGGCTCATGTACCCGATGTAAGAGAGGAGGTCTTGCTTTTGCAGTTCAGTCATATCGTTCACCTCGGCAAATGTACCCATGGCTTGAATGAGCAATGTTCCCGCGAGAATGAGGTTCATCCTGGTGCGGTCGTTGACGTTGGGATTCAGGGACTGCGAAAAGACTGATTCAAGAACTAATTTCTGACTCGATTGGAATCGCTCAGGGCTGACACCACAACCCAACAAGTACGCGATTGTTCGCACTCGTGCTTGCGACAACTGCATCACGTCAACGTTGCCTTCGAGAACCACATTGAGTCTTGTCGCATCTTCGCCACTGGTTTTCAGAAAGACTCCGAGGAAAGCGGCTTCGATTGCTTGGCTTA
>JAPKZV010000203.1 GCA_026393585.1 Actinomycetota bacterium | reverse complement strand
ATTTGTATTGCACTCGCACAAACAGCAGCTCAACAAGGAGCAACTCTTGCTAACTGGTGCTCTGTCACCGGCATTGAGAAAGACGCGTCGGGGCAATTCATTGTGAAAGCACAATCACAAGAAGGCGACGCCCTAATCATTAAGGCAAAAGCAGTTGTGAACGCCACTGGCGTTTGGGCCGATGATGTACGCAAACTTGATGAAGGAAAGCACCCTTCATCAATTCGTCCTGCAAAAGGCGTACATATCACCGTGCCATGGAACCTTGTTCGCAACGACATTGCCGTAGTGATTCCGGTGCCAAAAGACAAGCGCAGTTTGTTTGTTGTGCCGTGGGTGCCCAATGGCGATGGCACATT
This sequence comes from Actinomycetota bacterium, assembly GCA_026393585.1. Taxonomy (GTDB): domain Bacteria; phylum Actinomycetota; class Acidimicrobiia; order Acidimicrobiales; family Ilumatobacteraceae; genus F1-20-MAGs119. Next base: position 6,239 of record JAPKZV010000203.1, on the reverse strand, counting down.
TCAGTACACCTACATCGGAACAACCGACACCAGCTACGACGGTTCCGTCGACAACCCGCAGTGCACCAAAGACGACATCGATTACGTCTTACGCGCGTTAAACGCGAGCATCACCAATGAGGTGACACACAAAGATGTTTTGGCAGTATGGGCCGGTCTCCGCCCATTGGTGAAGCCCGATGAAAATGAGAAAATTGGCGAACGCACAGCCGACTTATCGCGACGTCACAGGGTGAGCACGTCCGACTCTGGCGTGATTACGGTCGCCGGCGGCAAACTCACTACATACCGCGAAATGAGCGAAGACGCCATCGACGCTGTTGTGCGCCAACTGCACTTGTCGCAGAAAAAGTATCGGTGCCGAACAAAAAATCTTGAGTTGCACGGTGCTCGTGGATACCGCGAATCGAAATCGCGAAATACCCAACAAGTTCACCTTGCACATCGCTTTGGGTCTTACGCATCCGATATTGATGCGCTCATTGCCGCACAGCCCGAACTTGGGCTTCCTCTCATCGACGGACTTCCCTACTTACGCGCCGAGGCGATGTATGCAGCAACTCATGAAATGGCTTACACGCTCGACGATGTTCTGTCGCGTCGCACACGAGCACTGCTTTTCAACCGCGGCGCAACTAAAAATGCAGCACGCAGTGTGGCTGAACTCATTGCTCCACAAATGAAATGGAGCGAATCAGACATCAATAATCAAGTAGAGCACTTCATCGCCATTTGCGCTGAAGAAGAAGCAGCTGGCCTGGTCACCGAATCTGAATTCATCGCAGCAACGAAAGAGCAATCATGACGCAACACACACAAACCACTCCGCCCATCGAGTTCTCTGGTTCGGCTGCTTCAGCTACTGCTCATTTTCCCGCCCAGGGTCGCGGCCTCATCAATGCAGAGGTTCTTGCACAACTCGCATCTGCCTGCACCAGCAGCACCGATGCCGCAACACTTGCTGAAAGCGGACGCGACTGGTGGCCGCTTTCCCTATCCTGGGCGTTACGCAACGAAACAGCCGCGTTACCCAGTGTTGTGTGCCAGCCACGAAACACGTCTGAAGTGTCAGCAGTGATGCGCATATGTAATGAAGCAAAAATTCCGGTCACACCTGCTGGTGGACGCAGCGGGGTAACAGGCGCCTCAGTTCCCCTCTATGGCGGCGTCCTTCTCGATCTCACTTCTCTGCAAGGCATCAACACGGTCGACGCCGTCTCGGGCATCGTTGAAGTTCTTCCTGGCACATTTGGCCCAGACCTGGAGTCTGCGTTGAACGCACAGCACCAACTCACTGTTGGCCATTACCCACAATCATTCGACATTTCGACTGTTGGTGGCTGGATTGCGTGTCGAGGGGCAGGACAATTCTCCACTCGGTACGGAAAAATTGAAGACATGGTGGTGGGCCTTGAAGTTGTGCTGGCCGATGGAACAGTTGTTCTCACCGGAGGAGCACCTGCAGCAGCAGCCGGACCCGATCTCACAGAAGTGTTTCTTGGTTCAGAAGGAACACTTGGTGTTATTACACGGGCGTGGCTGCGTGCACACCCCTTGCCAGAGTTTCGCGCAACGGCCGCTTACCGCTTTCCTACCTTTGCCAAAGGCATTGAAGCGTGTCGTCAACTCATTCGCGCCGGAGCAACTCCTGCAGTGCTGCGCTTGTACGACGGCAGCGAAAGTAAGCGTTCACACGAAGGCGACGGCATACAAGCAACACTGTTGGTGCTCGACGAAGGCAACGAGCAGTTAGTGACGTCAACGATGCACATTGTGCAGCAGTACGCATCATCGAACGATGCCATCACTGCCGACACGGCACTTGTAGAGAAATGGCTGTCGCACCGCAACGACACCAGCGCTTTGCAAAGCCTCACTAAAAAAGGTTTTGTAGTCGACACTATTGAAGTTGCTGCACCCTGGAGCCAGTTGATGCATGTCAACGATGCAGTTGTACAGGCAATTCTTCAAGTTCCACATGCACGCAGTGCGACATGCCACTTATCGCACAGTTACCTCGACGGTGCGTGTGTTTATTTCACCTTTGCAGCGACGCCACCAGCAGAAGAGTTTGAAAAAACCTATGTTGCGTTGTGGGATGCAGCTCAACGTGCCGCGCTTCAAGTCGGAGCAAACCTGTCGCACCACCACGGCGTTGGTCTCAACCGACATCGTTTTATGACCGAAGCCCTAGGAACTGGCATGAAAGTTCTGCAGTCGCTCAAGACAACACTTGACCCCAACAATATTTTGAACCCCGGCAAAATGGGTCTCAGTACTGGGTCGAACGACGCAGCACTCTGGCCAGTGCGCTAAACATATGCAATGAAAGATTTCGACACTCTTGCTTTGCAAAAAGGGGCATCAGTCACCGCTCTGTTTGCCGTGCCTCCCACACTCATTGCGCGATTCGTCATCGACAATTCCGATAATCCAAGTGGATGGGCGCCACTGCTTTCCTTGCTTGCTATTTGTGGGTTCGTCGTTGGAAGCGGGGTGGCCGCATGGCATCAACAACTCGGACGACCACTCATGCATGCGCTAGTTGCTGGCGCAGGAGTTTTTGTTGTGGTGCAAAGTTTTTTTCTCCTCGTTCGTGTTGCTACCGGTGGTGAGGTGCGCGTGAGCAGAATCATCACCGCATTTTCACTTGCTCTAGTAGCCAGTGTTTGTGGTGGAATGCTCGGCAGTTTCATGCAGAAATCTGGAGTGCGCCCAAAATGACCACGCCGTCAATTCTGGTCATCGATGTTGGAACAACTGGCTTACGTGCTGCACTCGTCAATGGTTCCGGGCACATCGTCGATGTGGAGTACTGCAAAAATCCACCAGAAACCCCTTTCTCAGGTCTTGTTGAATTTGATGCAATACATATGTACACCGCTGCCCGCGATGTTGCGCTCACCGTGTTGCAACGCAACCCCAATTGCGCAATAGGAATTGGTATTACCAACCAACGCGCTTCAACCATTGTGTGGAATCGCACAACTGGCGAACCGTTAGGGCCGGCACTTGGGTGGCAAGATCACAAAGGCCGCCTGGATGCTGAAGAACTATGGGGCGCACCTCGAAGAAGAACTACTACGTGGCGACATTTGTATTGGCACCATCGACACATGGCTCACGTGGAAGTTCACCGCAGGTGAAGCATTTGTTACCGACCACACCAACGCCGGAGTGACAGGGCTCTTTTCTGTAGACACCCTGAACTGGTCGGAAAGAATCTGTGGAATTTTGAATATTCCCCTTGTTGTTCTCCCCACCATCGTTGCGTCATCACAAGTGGTCGGTCACGCATCTGAGTTAGAGAACTTGCCTATTGCTGCACTTGTCGGCGACCAACAAGCTTCGCTCGTGGGTCAAGGTTGCATTACTCCGGGAAGTACCAAAATTACTTTTGGTACCGGTGGCATGCTCGATATGCACACAGGTACCACTGCACCTACGGTTTCGTCACGCAGCACATCGGGAACTTTTCCCATCGTCGCCTTTTCACTCAACGACACAGATGCGCAAGGCACAACAACGACCACCGTGCATTGGGGCGTAGAAGCCATCATGTTGTCGGCTGGCACCAACATTGAGTGGCTTATTGAAGACATGGGGCTCATCGACTCGGCCGAAGAGAGCGCAGCACTTGCCAACAGCGTCGCTGGCAGCGACGGCGTCATGTACGTACCTGCTCTCTTTGGGCTCGGAACTCCTCATTGGGACTACGGCGCACGTGGAACGCTCTTGGGCATCACACGTGGCACCACACGTGCACACGTTGTGCGAGCAGTTCTTGAAGGAGTTGCACATCGCGGAGCCGACCTTTTCGCAGCTGCCGCTCACGATGCAGCACAGTTTGCCTCACCCTCCAACAGCCCCATTCGCATCGACGGCGGGATGAGCAAAAACCCCGTCTTTGTGCAAGCGCTCGCCAACAGCACTGCCCACACCATTGAGGTGTCACCCGTCACGGAAGCAACAACACTCGGGGCTGCTTTTCTTGCCGGCACCGCTCTCGGCCTGTGGCCATCACTTTCTGTCGCAACTAGCACCTGGAACCCCGAGAATCGGGTCGAAAATGCCCTCGATGAGGCCACGACCGCTGCAACTCGCTCGCAATGGACCCAAGCGGTGAGCGCTTCACAGGGCTGGATCCCCGACCTCTCTGCTCTCGACTTCTAAAGTTGTCTCGCTTTCCCTAGTTCGGAAATCGACCTGGTCTGAAATACTGTTATGAACATAAATCTGATCTGTTAAAGAATGCGAAAGGAACCCCGCGTGGACGCACCCACCACTACCGCCCCGCCAAAGCAACCGACAAAGAGCGACATCGCCATTTTGCAGTTCGCTCATGGAATCGAACTTGCAATGAATGCGCTCTACACAAAAGCATCTGCTGCTGCGGGAAAAGATCTCAAAATAGTTCTTGACCTGTTTGGCGGGCACCATCTGGCCTACGCACAATCTTTGGCTGGGCTCTTGGGTCGTTCAGCGCCAACAACACAAAATGCAAGTTTCTACACTGCATTCCTCTCCGCGGCGTCATCTGGTTCCGATGCAGAACTTGCCGGAACGTTTCTTTCGTTAGAGAACTCGCTTGTGAAAACTCATCTCGGTGTGCTCGGAACAATCACTGGCACCGACGGCGCTCAACTCGTTGCGTCCATCATCTCTGTTCAGGGTCGCCATGCTGCGGTACTCGCCAGCCTTGCTGGCAAGAAGGGCCTCGGCGACATCCTCGATAATGCTGCAGAACCACTCGACTCCAAGACCTACCCGGCGTAGAACGCATCTCCTAAGGACTCACCATGAACGCGAACAATTTTGAAATGAATTCCCCAGTTAACCGCCGTCGGTTTTTTCTCACTGGCGGCTTTGCCATAGCAACCACCACTCTTCTTGCCGCTTGTGGCAAAGGGGCACAGAGCCCTAAGGGCGAATACCCCCGTATTGGTGAGGTACCTCCTACCACCGGGCTCCCCACAGCCGTACCCAACGACGAAGTTCTTTTGCGCACTGCCACTTCGCTCGAATTCAATGCCATCGACACCTACAAAAAGGTGTTGGAACTTGGCCTCTTCACGGGAAGTTCAGCAGGAACTGCAGCTGTGGTCAACAGGTTTAAAGCCGACCACGAAGCACACGCCAAGGCTTTGAGCGGCATCATCACTGAAGCAAAGGGTGAAACCTTTGAATGCGCCAATGAGCAAATCAACAAGCTCTACATCGACCCCGCGTTGAATCTGATTCTGGGAAACAAAGATGCGGGCATCGAGCCGAGCGATACCCCACTCGAAGACGTCATGGCATTAGCCCTTGGTTTGGAAACCTTGGCTGCATCGACCTACCAGTTCTATGTATCGATGCTGTCTCAGCCAAAGTTGCGTGCAGCAGCAATGGGCATCGGCGAACAAGAATCTCGCCATGCGGCAGTTCTTGCTCAAGCAATCAACCCTGGCGTTGCAGGCATTGGCCCGTCAACAAACAAAGACACCGGCAAGCCAAACCCTGCAGCAGTGCCTGGAGCCTTTGGCTCATTAGGAACCATTGCAGTCACAGTGGGTAAGCGCAGTGAAGCGGGGACCAAAACCACGCTCAACATGGAAACCCCAAGTCTTAACTCAATGGCGTTCGAATACGCCAAATGCTCATAAAGCCAACGCCACTTCCCCAATAAACCTCGTACACTTTTCAACGGTGAGTCGGTCGGGTGACTGCGGCACATGTCCTATGTGTCGAGGAAAGTCGGGACTTCATAGGGCAAAGTGCTAGCGCGAGCTAGGTGGGGGCGACCTCACGGAAAGTGCAACAGAAAGTAGACCACCCATAAGGGAAACCTTGTGGGAAAGGGTGAAACGGTGCGGTAAGAGCGCACCAGCGTGCGGGGCAACTCGTACGGCTTGGCAAACCCCACTTGAAGCAAGGTCATGCAGAGAAGATGAGCTGCTCGCTCGCCTTCGGGTACTTCTCGGGTAGACCGCAAAGATGGATGGTCACCTCGCTTCGGCGAACAGAATCCCGCTTACAGACCGACTCACCACTTCACAGCGTGACATTGAAAGTTTTCAATGCCGGATGCTTAGCGTCGAGCCTCACTGTTGTCATCGATGCTCGGTCGAGTGCAGTGCGCCACGACACCTCAACGCCAACGCCCAGTGTCCAAGCAACTGCCGCCTTAATGGGCGAAACGTGACTCACCACCACAATGTGTGCACTCACAGAATCTGCCAACAAGGCATCAATAGCTT
>JAPKZV010000026.1 GCA_026393585.1 Actinomycetota bacterium | reverse complement strand
GTGCACAAGCAAAGTTTGATGTGCGTCCCGACCTCACTTGCTTTGGAAAAGTCATTGGAGGTGGTCTTCCTATTGGCGCAGTGGGCGGCCGACGCGACATTATGTCGGTGCTCACGCCCAATGGAAAAGTTTTTCATGCAGGAACACTCGCGGGAAACCCCCTTGCAACAGCAGCTGGTCTTGCAGCATTAAACGAACTCACCGACGACGTATATATGGAAATCTCAGCACGCGCACGTCATGGGGCCTCGCTGTTGCGCGATATTTGTTCTGCTGCAGGAATCAATGCTCATTTCCCCGTGGTGGGAACGCTTGTGGGTATGTACATCGGAAAAGATGCCGATGCTTCACAGCAGCTTCCTCACAATTTTGACGAAGCAAAAACAACTGACGAGAAAATGTATGCACAGTTGTTTCATGCGATGTTAAAAGAAGGTGTTGCGATGGCACCAGGTGCTTATGAAGCAATATTTTTTGGTTTAGCGCACACCGACGACGTTTTTGCAGAGTTGGCGCGAGCAGCCGAGCGTGCCGTGGCACAAGTTCAACACTAGGCACTGTTCATGCGGAATTTTTTGAGTGCAAGGTTCGCAGCAGCATTAGGAATTCCGATCGTTGTTGCTTGTCTCATTTACGCAGTGCTCATGAACACTGGTTCATCCTCACAATCGGCGAGCAAAGTTGTTCACTTTGTGAACTACACCGCGTCAGTGAATACCGTTCAAGCTGAAAGCGGTTGGTCGGTTGTACAGGGAACTTCACGCTCAACTGCTCGGTTGGCGCTTGATGATGCACGAACTGTCTTTATTGCCGAGGGAACGCCCGGTGAAATTACCTGTACAGATTTTTCCACGCCGAATGCTTGCGTGCTCATTGCAGAGCTGTTGGGTGACGCTGTGGTGTGGTTCGCACTCACTCCTGCAACGAGTGAGACATTGCTCACTCGACTTGCGTTACCGCCTGTTGTCGACATGCTGAACGGTGGAGACTTTGCAGTCTTGAGTAACGGATGGGTCATTCCACTTGCAACACCAACGAAGCGATCATGTTCAACACCAACGGTTTCGTTGCGAGAGTTCATCAACAAATTCATAAGCAACATGAACGTTTCATTGAATCTGTCGGTAGATCAGATTGATGTGGTGACGTGCACCAGCGAAGGAAACTAACGATTACTTAGCTGTAGTTTCACGAGGCTTCGTGCCGACTTCGTTTGGTTTGACCTTCAGCATCGAGAAGTCTTTGGCAATGGTGTCGAACGAAGTGCCACCCGTTTCCAGAGCCTTAAAGATCTCTGATTCAGGCGAACACCAGGTTTCGTACTCTTCGGCCCATTGTTCACTCTTTGGGTCAGCACCACTGATGTCATATCGCACGTGGCACACCACTCCCAGAATCTCTGCCTGAGACAGCCCTCCGCCGTAGGTTTCGCCTTGTTGCGGCATAGGGTTTCCGTTGTACGACAAGGGAACGTGGGCTCCACCTTCTCGTTTGGGGTCGCCATATTGCTTAATTCCTGCAGAAACATAGGCCTGGCTGCCGGTATAGACGAAGCTCAGCATGTCTTCAATATGAGGGAAGGTCTTCAAGACCTCGCCTTGGTACAAGATCCGGCCTGCGCCACCTTGACCTGCAGCACCGTGACATCCGGCACACCCACCATAGACTTCGGTACCAATAGCAAGGGGACCTTCTACAACCTTGGCCTGTGGCTTGACGGCGTATGCATAAAGAAAGGCCCACAAGGGCAGCAGACTCAATGTTGCCATCGCCCAAAACGGGATTTTTTTACGACTCTTGGCTGCAGCAACGCGAGGAGTATCGGGCTTCGCCACGACAACAGAAGGCTCATTTTTCAGGGCTTTGGCGGGTGCAGCTGCTTTTTGAACCGCAGGAACGTTCTCACCTGATGCGCCAGCAGAGTCGCCACTCGAGGCGCTATCGCCAGACTTGCGATCACGAGAGCGCTTGAGGAGGTGTTCAGGAATCTCAGTCACACG
>JAPKZV010000189.1 GCA_026393585.1 Actinomycetota bacterium | reverse complement strand
CCGCATCGAACACTCCACTCACGTGCATTGTGATTGGTGTTGAGCTCTTCGGGTGGAATGCACTTCCTGCTTATTGCATTGTGTGCATCTTGTCTTATGTGTTGAGCGGCAAGCACACCATTTACAAGCCGTCACCCATTGCTCAAAATTTAGTCGTGTAAGAGCTGGCGGCCTTCAATGGCACGCCCGAGTGTGAGTTCGTCTGCGTATTCCAAGTCGCCACCCACAGGAAGCCCACTGGCAATACGAGTTACTTTCACCGCAAGAGTTTTCATGGTGCGCGCTAAATACATTGCCGTCACATCACCCTCAACGGTGGGGTTGGTGCACACAATAATTTCTTGCACATTTTCTGGCCCGAGCCGGCTGAGCAATTCACGAATCTTCAACTGCTCGGGGCCAATACCTTCCATGGGGTGAATGGCGCCTTGCAACACGTGATAGCGACCGCGGAAAGCCCCAGTTTTTTCAATGGCAACCACATCGCGTGAATCTTCGACCACACACAACACCGAAGAGTCGCGACGTTGGTCTTCACATATAGGACATAAGTTGTTTTCTGCAATGTTGAAACAAATATCGCAGAAACGCGCTTTTTCTTTTGCATCGATAATGGAATGTGCGAGTCGATGCACGTCGACACTGGGCGTTTTCAACAAATGAAATGCAATGCGTTGTGCAGACTTTGGCCCCACACCTGGTAGCCGACCCAATTCTCGTTCACCACACGCGTGCCAGGAAATGCTTTCGTAATTTGATCGAGAGGCGACACAACAGGAACAAGAGGCGCATCGACAAGTTCACCGGGGTCGATGTCGTCGTGGGTAACTTCATCGGTAGCAGGCTCAGGCTTACGCGCCTTTGCTAAACGGTCGGTGGGGTCTTTTGCCGTTATTTCACTCACACCAAGTGTGACGTTGATAGCAACACCCATTGCAGCAGCGTAAGCACTTGCCACAACTGCCAAGTGATCGGCACAACGTTCTTTGTGCACAGCATTAGGTGCGTTCAAGGTAACCGCGTCAACCGATGACACACCAACAACACATGGGCTATACAAAGCGCGCACCAAAGGCTTGAGCGACGCTAAGACACTTGGCCACATTTCACCCACGGTGCCAACAGGCTTGGCTGGTGCAGGAGTATTTGTTACCACAGGTGCAGGTGGCGCACTCGGTGCTTGTGGGCGAGCAATAGGCCCAGTGTTGCCCGTGCTTTGCCGAACAGCACCACCGAGTTTTGCTCTGCCGGTTGTTGGGTCAACAGGTGGCGGTGGAGATGCTGCTTGTGCTGGGGCTACTCCACCACGCTCTACTAATTTTTCTAAACGTTCTATACGAGCAACAAGTGCCGATGAATCGCCAGATTCTGCAACATGAGAAATGCGCACCATTGCCACTTCAAACAACAGTCGCGCATCGGGCGCACGGCGCATTTCTACCAACATGTCTCCGAGTACTTCCATGGAACGCACGATGGCGCCATTGCCCATACGTTGTGCCCATTGCGCGACATAGTCGATGCGCTCGGCAGGAAGTTGCACAAGTTCTGGAGCCATTTGCGACAAAAACCCATCGCGCAAATAACGAATGAGTTCTTCAGAAAGCGATCGCGGGTCGCGACCTTGTTGCACTGCATAAGCAACTGCAGCAAGCGCACGTGCTGGGTCGTTTTCAATAATGGCTTCAATGAATTCGTCGAGGTTGACCGAGTGGTCGGCTTCACCACCGCTTGCAGCAACAAGTTCAAGAGCCGACAATGTGTCGCGAGCACTTCCTCCACCTTGCGTTAATACCTGCGCAATAGCTTCTGGCGTGACCGAGAGACCCGCATCGCTAATAACAAATTTGACGTGCTCTTCGAGGTCGTGCATAGGCAACAAATGAAATTGCAGATGTTGCGTACGGCTACGAATGGTTTCACTTACTTTTTGTGGGTCTGTTGTAGCTAAAACAAAAACAACATGGCTTGGCGGTTCTTCCAAGGTTTTCAACAATGCCGCTTCGGCACCTTTTGACAACATATGAACTTCGTCAAGAATGAACACACGATGTCGGCCGGGGTTGCCCAGTGCTGCGTGGTCGATGAGTTCGCGAATGTCGTCGACGCCGTTGTTGCTCGCTGCGTCTAATTCAATGACGTCGTAACTTGTACCTGCTTCAACGGCCACACATGAGGGGCACTCACAACAGGGTTCGCCTTCAATGGGGGTCTCGCAGTTGAGCACCTTTGCCAAGATGCGCGCAGTGGAGGTCTTGCCCGTACCACGCGGACCAGAAAAGAGATAGGCCTGACCCTCGCGCTCGTTGATGACTGCATTACGCAAGGCGCGCACCACATGGTCTTGCCCGCGCAACTCGCTAAAGCGCCGCGGCCGGTAACGTCGATAGAGCGATTGAACGGCCATTTCACTGAGCCTACCGAGTAGGTGATATGGCCCTTGGCCTTCCATTGGCTACCGTCTAGAGGTCATGGGTCGTTTTTTGAGGAAGATCATCATTGCGGGGGCCCTCCTCGCCACCGGTGCCAGCCTCTTTTTCCCGAGCATTTCCCATGCCGCTGGCGATAACACCTTGTCGTCATCGAACCCGGCCCCCAGCGAAGTGATCTCGGTTGCCCCCACACAGTTGCAGTTAGTTTTTGCCAACGCATTCACCAACCCCAAAGACGTTGAGCAAATGGGGATTTCACTCGTCTGTAACGGAAACATCGTCAACCTTGGTGCGGTGCAGCTTGGCGCCGATGTCAAAACAGTGAGCACACCACTCACCCAAGTTCCCTCGGCAGGCACCTGCACCGTGAGTTGGGCACTTCCCGATGGCAGCAGTGGCGCGTACAACTTCACCTCTGC
>JAPKZV010000177.1 GCA_026393585.1 Actinomycetota bacterium | reverse complement strand
CCTCTGCGCCAATGCGCTCCAACGGGTCGACAACGCCTTGCGGATATTGTGGGGCAGAGCACGCCACGAGAATAGTGTTGTCATCGCACGCAGCAATCATTGCATCCTCATCGGCGCGCCAATCGGCTCGCACTGGAACGCGGCGGGCCTCAACGTTGAAGTACGTGCAGCCCTTTTCGAGCGCGGCGTGCGCCGAAGAAGGCAACACCACGTTGAAGCGTTGATCCTGTGGGCGCTCTGTGCCTCTCAGTGCAATAGCGCGTTGCAGTGCGCCGTAGACGACCAAGACGAGACTCTCGGTGCCTCCAGAGGTCATAAAACCAGCTCCGGTGGGTGGCGCCTCGAGTAGCTGCATCACGAAGTCGAGAACTTCCTGTTGCATTTTTTTGAGGCTCGGAAATGCGGCTACGTTGAGCGCATTTTCGTGAGAGAACATTCGGTAGGCCGTTTCGGAAAGATTCCGCGCGTCGTCTGAGGCGCAATAGGTCAAACTAAAAGCCTTGCCGTCGCGCCAACGAATATCTTTCTCACGGTGTTGCTCAAGATCTTTCAAAATGGCTTGCGCGGCTGTGCTGAAGGGCGCCTCGGCGGGGTTACTCATGTCCGCAGGTTAGTAGGACTTTGAGATTGCATCTTTTGCTGTAACACTAATTTTACATAACGCTTATTATGGGCGAAGACGCAGGGACCCAATAGGTTCTGCACATTCCAAAATCCACTGAAGCATGTCTCGTAGCTCCTTGGCGCTTGGCTTCTCGATATCTGCCAGATCTCGTTGTACGTCGTCAACGGCGCATGACAGTACGTACAGAGCATCATGAATGTCGTTCAGCTCTTCACGCGCCATCACGAGCTGCTCATCGCTGAGTTGAACTTCACGAGCCCTTTGACGTGCAACCCAGTCCCATTGGCGACACGGCTGGCTGCAATACGCACGTGGTCGACCAGGACCGGAACGTTCTTGCAGGACCCGGCGACACCACTTGCATCGTGGTCCATCGGGTGTCTGTTTCCTCTGCCACTCCTGTTCAACGGGTAATTTCGTCATGACGAAATTATGGCATATTCGCTGAATTATTTGCGAGACTGATGGAGATGTCATCTCAATCAACCACCTCGCGCAGTTTTGCTTCTGACAATTTTGCTGGTGTGCATCCAGCTGTGATGGAGAACTTGCAGCTCGCGAATCTTGGTCATGCCATTGCATATGGTGGCGATGGTTTTACCGCTGAGGCCGAAGCTCAATTCGAGAGAATTTTTGGTGTTGGAACAAAAGCCTTTTTTGTCTTCGGTGGTACCGGCGGCAATGTATTTGCGCTCTCTAGTTTGTGTGGGCCAGGAGACGCGGTGTTGTGCAGCCAGTGGTCTCATTTGCACATCGATGAAACGGGTGCTCCCGAACGTGCCGGAATCAAATTGCTCGCGGTTCCGAGTGTTGATGCAAAGGTGACTCCCCAAGACATTGAACGCGTATCTGGAGACCTCGGCGTTATGCATCATGCACAGCCTCGTGTTGTTTCTCTTACTCAACCAACTGAACTTGGAACCCTTTACACCGCTGCTGAAATCGAGCAGTTGTGCATCTGTGCTCATGAACATGGCCTCCTCGTGCATATGGATGGCGCGCGTATCGCAAATGCAACCGCGGCTTTGGGTGGTATCTCGTCGGTGCGTGAATTCACTGTGGATGCTGGAGTTGATGTGCTCACCTTTGGTGGAACAAAAAATGGTTTGATGTATGGCGAAGCTGTTCTCTATTTTCCGCAAGGCGCTCGTCGTCCACAGACGTACAAAGACTTTTCTTTAGAGAATGCTCAGCGTGCATTGAGGTATGCCCCTTACGCACGCAAGCAAACAACACAGTTGCCATCCAAAATGCGTTTTGTTTCTGCTCAATTCGCAGCAGTTCTCAACAACGATTTGTGGGTGCAACTCGGAGCATCGGCAAATGGAGCAGCCGCTTCCCTTTTCAACGCGGTGCATTCCATTCCAACACTCGAACTGCCTCATGCACCAGCTGTGAACAGCCTCTACCCCACCATCTCGCCTGCACATGCAGAACAGCTGAGAGAGGTGTCGTTTTTCTGGGACTGGGAACCCGCGCGACACCGCGTGCGCTGGATGACATCGTGGGATACCGAACTCATTGACGTGGATGCTTTCGCCGAGGCTGTTTACCGCGTAGTAACTTGATGCTCACTGACTTAATTGACTGTTAAGTTAGATGTAGGTACACTTCGCGTGTGGAGTTTGGCACAACATCGGGGGGTGTGTGATGGCAGCAGTGGAATCATATTCGCGGCGGGATTTCGCCGTAGAGAAATGGATGAACGAAGGTGCATGTCGTGGGCTCACCACGGTGTTCTTTCCTCCGGCAGCTGAACGACCGCAATCACGTTTGCGCCGCGAATCAATGGCTCGTGAAGTGTGCATGTCGTGCAGTGTCCTCGATACCTGCCGCACTTTTGCGCGTGAGAATCATGAATACGGTTTCTGGGGTGGCGAATCTGAAGAAGAGCGTCACGCCGCTGGTTTTCACCTCATTGCACCAATTGGTGTTCGCTCACGCGCTGCAGGCTGAGCGCAAGCCAGCCATCAATTTCTTGTTTGTTGAGGAAGCGAAATCCAAGTTCTTTGTAGCACGCAATGATGTCGTGTTCTCTTGATTCAGTGAAACCGCTTAAGAAGAGATAACCGTCTTTTTGCACTGCGCCGCTAATTGCGACTGCGCCGTCAAGCAACACCGGAGCCAAAATGTTGGCCAACACGTGTGTGAACGTGCCCGAAATGCACTCAAGGCCACCTTTTTGACAAGTGAATGAGTCTTCCACGCCATTTAAATTCGCATTGAAAATGCTCGCTTCTATCGCAGTCGCTGCAAGATCTATGCCGTGTGCTTGGCCACTGTGTTTTTTGAGTAACGCAATACTGAGTACACCAGAACCACAACCGATGTCGAGAATATGCGGCGCAGCCTTCGCTTCTTGCAGATTCTGTAACGCTAGAGAAAGTGTTGCCCGCGTCGTGGGGTGATCTCCTATGCCAAAAGAACCGTAAGGCTCGATGAAGATCGGAAGAGCCGATGAGTCGGATTCATTGAACTCTTCCCTCTTCCAATGCGGAACGAGGGCAACAGATCCAACGAGAGTTACTTTTGCAAATTGGCGCCACGTATTAGCTACGTCGCTATTTTGTGAAAACAAGCGCACTGGCCATTGCTGCAGTTTGTTTTCTTCGTTGCCGAAATGTTCAACATGGCTTTCCCACTGCTTCAAGGGCTCGGGTCCGAGGTGGGTGCGAACAATGCTGTGTGTGCTCTCGTCGATGACTTCAACAGCTTGTGCGCCGCATGCCCACAGAGCGTCGCTCACAATTTCCACAAACTCTTGATCGACTAAAACTTCTAGGAGGATATTTTCTATATTGCGTTGCGATGAATCATTCATCGATGCGGCGTAGTTCTTTGCGGAATCGACGACCCTTTGCCACGTAAGCCGCAACGCCCATTGCAATGTCGCCAGATCGAGCACGATCGAGTTTGATGGTTGCAGGAGCACCGACGGCTAGCGCACCGCTGGGCACTTCCATACCATTCAGTACAACGGCATTGGCTGCGACAATTGCACCAGAGCGCACCACCACTTGGTGCAACACAATTGACCCCGATGAGACTTGAGAATTGCTTTCGATGGTGCAACCCTCTAAGTGCACAATGTGT
>JAPKZV010000084.1 GCA_026393585.1 Actinomycetota bacterium | reverse complement strand
TCTTTACGCCCAGCGGTGATGCATCAGTTGCAACAGATTGCGCTGAAGGTAACTAACCTATGACAATGCAGTCGAGCGGCGAAGAGCCAAGCAACTCTGCGAGCATCTCCTTAGAGGCAGCGGCAAACAAGCGCAAGGTGTGGATACGCACGTTGAAGACTGTCGGTTTTGCTGCAGTCATTTATTTTTTTGTTTTCCCCCTCGTTCCCGGATTCCGTCAAGCATTTAGCGACCTCTTTGAAGTCGATAAGACGATGTTGGTTTTGGGTGTGTTTCTCGAGTTCGTCGGGCTTTTCTGTTATTCGCTTCTCACACGTGCAGCATTGGGCAATGAAGGGCACAAAATGCCAGTGATGCGACTCTTTCGCATTCAACTCAGTACAAAGTCGCTCGGCAGCATCATGCCTGGTGGTAGTGCAGCATCTTCTGCACTGGGTTACCGACTCCTTACTTTGTCGGGCACACAAGGGCCCGATGCAGGTTTTGCATTGGCGACCGCCGGCATTGGCTCTGCAGTGATGTTGAACCTCATCTTGTGGGTGGGCCTCATTGTCTCGATTCCTATTCGTGGGGTGAACGCGTTGTACGGAGGCGCCGCCATTGTGGGCATTGTGCTCATGCTCGTTGCCGCGGGGCTGATCTTTGGTTTGGTAGAGGGTCAGGGTCGCGCCGAGCGTGCAGTGCGTTGGCTGGCACAACACGTGCGTATTGATGCCGACCATGCGTGCCAGGTCATTCGTCATTTAGGTAACCGTTTGGAAGGCCTCATTGCCGACCGGCAGTTGTTGTGGCGAGTAGCTGGATGGGCGCTAGCAAACTGGCTATTCGATATGGCTGCACTCTTTGTGTTCTTGCGGGCTTTTGGCGGACACATTGCTATTGACGGGCTCATTGTGGCATTTGGTTTGGCAAACGTGATGGCTGTTGTGCCCATTACCCCAGGCGGGCTTGGCATTGTTGAAGGTATCTATATTCCCACCATCGTGGGCTTTGGTTTGTCGCGCAGTTCAGCAACGGTGGGCGTGCTTACTTATCGACTTGCACAGTTTTGGTTGCCCATTCTTGTTGGCGCAGCGTGCTACTTGTCTTTGCGAGTTGGTCCATGGTCGCTCGAAAAGAAAGACCGCCTCAAGCCATTGCGCAAAGTTGCAGAAGATGCAGTCAGCAAGGGCGAAAGCAACATCGACTGGGTCGAGCGCCATGCTCCGCGCGACCGCACAGGGCAGTACCCATTGCCCGCATTGCCAGATGATGAATCTGGGCCAATACAAAAGTTGTAAACGAAGTTCGGCGCTGCACTTTTGTGAGACGCCTCAAGTGGGTTAGCGTTTCGGTATGACAACTCATGAACGTCCCTTTGGCCGCTGTTTAGAAGACTTCACCGTGGGCGATGTGTATCGCCACTGGCCAGGCAAGACCATCACTGAATATGACGACCATTTGTTTTGCATGATCACCATGAACCATCACCCATTGCACACCAACGACTGGTTTGCTTCACAGAGCGTGCAGGGTCGCAACGTGGTTGTGGGCAACTTGGTGTACTCGCTCGTGTTGGGCATGAGTGTTCCCGATGTGAGTGGTGCAGCCATTGCAAACCTCGAAGTGGAAACACTGCAACACAAGTTCCCAACATTTCATGGCGACACCATTCACGCAGAAACACGCGTATTGGAAATTGCAGAATCAAAGTCGAAGAACGACCGTGGCATTGTGACGGTGGAAACCAAGGGCTTCAACCAAGACGGTAAAGAAGTGTGTTACTTCCGTCGCCGTGTGATGGTGTGGAAGCGTGCAAATGCACCCGAGCGCACACGCCCTTACGACGTCAATGCTGCTTGGAACGCATAAACAACGTTCCTGATCTGCTTTTGCAGTGGGGGATACCTCAACTGCGCAATATGCCATGGCGAGAAACGCAAGACCCATGGCACGTGTTGGTATCTGAAGTGATGCTTCAGCAAACACATGTGCCACGAGTGCTGCCGCGCTTTGAACGTTTCGTTTCGCTCTTTCCCACCCCTCGTGCATGTGCCGCTGCACCGTTAGCCGACATGCTCGTGGAATGGCAGGGGATGGGCTACCCCAGGCGTTGTAAAAACTTGCAACTTGCGGCACAAATGATGGTGGAGCGCTTTGACGGCGAAGTGCCCAACACATTGAACGAGCTCCTCGAACTTCCTGGGGTGGGACCGTACACGGCACGTGCTGTTTTAACGTTTGCTTTCGATGCAGATGTTGCTGTGGTCGACACCAACGTTGCACGAGTGTTGGCGCGTATTTCAGGCAAAGTGTTAAACGCTCGTGCGTCACAAGAACTTGCCGACGAGTGGCTGCCCATAGGTTTCTCGCGTGATTGGAACCAGGTGATGATGGACTTTGGGGCAACGGTGTGCACAGCACGCAAAACACATTGTGAGGTGTGCCCTGTAATTGCTCAATGTGTTTGGAAAGGTGGTGCAAACGGTGAGGTTGACCCGGCAAAAGCCTCGGCATTTACCAGTAAGCCACAGGCGAAGTTTGCCGGCTCCGATCGTCAGGCGCGTGGAAAATTAATGAAGGCACTCACAGTGGGTGCAGTTGCCCCTGAACGACTCGCTGAAGTGATGGAAATAACAGATGTTGAACGGGCCTTGCGACTAGCGCAAGCACTGGTGAAGGAAGGTCTTGTTGAGTACTCCACAACGGGGTACCGCATGCCTTCAACTATGCAGACAATTAAGCAGAAGTAATTTTGCGCAGAATTTCCGGAAAGGAAAGTTCGGCAAGTTCACGCATTTCATCGTCGGTGCGGTCTTGAATGGGGTGACCCACAAAGACGCGTGCAATGTCGGGGAATCCGAGTGCTTCTGCTTGCGCAGATGCAGCGTTAATGAACTCACTTGAGGCGACAAAGAGCGAAGGCACTCCACGAAGTTCTAAGTCTGCGATGTCGTGCACACTGCACGACGTACAACTGCCTCAATCGGCTAGTGCTTCGATGACCACGTTGCACTGAATTGATATTTCATGGCGTAGGTCGGGGGGAGCAGGTTTGGTGAAGGTGGGTTTGCGAAAGTGCAAGACCTTTGCGCCTTCTGCAACAAAAAGTTCTTCTAGGCGGTTGAGGTAAACATCACCGCGTGCCTTCACGATGTCGAGCAAACCAACGGTGAGCCCTTTCACCGATGCGGGGCGCGTGAGTTGCTCGCGTTGCGCGGGCCGTGACTCATTGGTGGGGTCGAGAAGAATGGGCGCGCTCATAGTTGACAGTCTGTCATGAAAGGACGGGTCGTGTCACAGGTGTACTGCCCATGGTGCCGTTGGCCCATCCGCCGATAATTGAAGTAAAGAGGCCCGCTCCGCCACCCGCATGGGCCAGAAGGATTCCGCCAGCCTTGAATTTGGGCACGATGCGGTCGGCGAACTTCGCGGGCAAACCTTCAGCCATGTCGAGAGCGCCCTTCACGAGCTCGGTGCCAGGAATGTTGAGGCGCGCATACAGTTCGCTCAAAATCTTCTCGCGATCCCATCCGGCTTCGGCGTATACGCGTGAATGGTCGGGGCTCACCACAAGAATCGCATCGAAGGAAAGCACCGACTTGGGGTGATGTGTCGCGCGTAGGCAAGCAGCAAAAGAATTGGTGAGTTGTTCTGGCGTACGGGCAGCTTGGTCTACAACACAGCGCGGGCCTTCCCCGGCAAACACCGTGACGGCATTTTGCTGAGGGGCAATACCGCGCTCTTGGGCCAAGGTTCCAAATGGTGAGCCCGCTTCGTCTTCAGCAAAACAGAAGCTGAGCTTTCCGGGGTTGCCATGTGTGGCTCGGTCTACCTCGCCGGGCTTGCCGCCACCCACATTGCGAATGGTGAGTTGCACGGCACGACCAATGGTGAGGTTTGCGCGGTTGCCCTGACCAAATACGTTGACGCCGCTGTTCATGCCAATTGCTTTGGTACCCGGGCCATTACAAATAATGACGGGACCAACAGGCATGGTGGTGGCGAGTACTCCATGCATATTGAATTCGTCGTTACACACCGCTTCGAGTGCAGTGATAATCCAAGGTAAGTATTCAGGAAGTGCACCAGCCATTACTGCGTTAATTGCAATTTTTTCGACAGTGAGCTCAACCAAGTTCGGCGGCGCAATGGCAACTACGTCTTGTGGGTTGCGCGTAGTGCCGGTGAGCATGCGCAGCACGCGTTCAGGTGTGGGCGGAATAACAGGTAAGCCGTCGGTCCAGCCACGGGTGAACATCGACTCGAATTCATCTTCGGCACTTGCGAGTTCAACGTGTCGAGAATGCAATGTGGAACTGGTGAAGCGCACGCGCAGTTCATCTTCCAAGTTGGGGTCAACACTGAGCGAGCCGCAACCTGGTCGCATGACGGGAAGATCTGCACCAAGGTCTGTAACGCCCGTGAATTTTTGCCATGCATCTTTGCTCAAGCCCAAGGTGCGATCTACCTCTTCGCCATTTTCGATGCGCAGCAACGTGGGCACAGTTTCAATGTCGTAATGCCACGACACCGACAGGTCTGCATCGTGAATTGCGGAAACTGATGTAGGAAACGTTGGGTCGTCTTGTGTGTACACCGTGAGGGGGGTACCACTCGTTGCGATGTTGGCAAACAATGGGTCGACCATGACGCACGTTGCACATTCGCGCTTCACAATTGCTACGAGGCCGTCAGGGAGTTGAGGTTTCATGAGGTGATCCAATCTGCGATGCGTGCACCAATAACTTGTGGTTGTTCAAGTTGTAAAAAGTGCCCGGCGTTTTTCACTATTTCATAGACAACATTGTTTCCCGACATGCTGCGCGACGATTCCATTACATCAACACCGATGCAGCCATCGTTCTCGCCATGCATATAAAGAAGTGGTTGTACCGGAACTTCGCCACCCATGCGCGATTGCAATTCACCGTATGCGGGGTTTTTGTATCCGTCGCCCAAAGCTGCTCGGTAGTAGCCAAGTGCAGCCGACAAGTTCTCTGGAGTACTTAATGCATCTTTCACATGTTGCGCAGCGTTGCCAGAATCAAAAGTGGGTGACCAGTCGGCCCAAATTTTGTCAATGAACGCGTAGTTGTTTGCTGCCACAACTATGTCGGACAAACCGTGTTGAAAGAAGAACATGTACCAACTTTTTCGTACCTGATCTAAGTTGCTGAGAAAAGCTAGGCCAAGTGCTGGCCCAGGTGGAACCGCCATGCCCACCACTTTCTTCCATCGCTCAGGTGCAAGCAACGCTGCGCCATAAGTTGCTGGAGCACCCCAGTCGTGGCCAATGATGACCGCATCGTCTGAACCACCAAGTGCTTCATGCAGCGCAACGGCATCGTGTGCAAGCGCGGCAGTTTGGTAACACCCATCGGAAGCAAGAGATGTTGGGGCATAGCCACGCATCATTGGCGCTACAGCAGTGAAGCCTGCATCGGCGATGTAGCTCATGGTGGGAATCCATGAATGGGCTGTATCGGGGAAGCCGTGTAGGCAAAGGGCTAACGGGCCACTGCCTTGAGTGAGGTAGTGGAAGTCGATGCCGTTTGCGGTGACTTCTTGCATGCGTGGAGTGTTGTTGCCCATACGTGAACGGTAGTCGCTGCGCGAGGCCTTGCGACCAACGTCACGCTCGTCAACATTTACACCTTTGCATAAAGAGGCGTAGCGTCATCACTTATGCGGGGGCACGACACAGGTTCTGAGACGACGTTCTCGGTCACATTTCATGGCGTTCGTGGCTCAACACCGTGCCATGGCGACGACATCATGCGCTATGGCGGCAACACCTCGTGTGTGTCGGTGCTCTCATCTGGAAGCCAGCCCATCTTGTTTGATCTCGGAACGGGACTTCGCTATTTCGGCAAGGAATGTCTCACTCGCGATACCAAGTTCGTTGGCACCTGCC
>JAPKZV010000089.1:1542-2638 GCA_026393585.1 Actinomycetota bacterium | reverse complement strand
GATGTTGGGTATTTCAACGCTCACCTCATTTGGTATGAATGCGGCAGTGTTTGGCATGGTGGCGCACGGTCTCATTACCGGCATGTTGTTCTTCGTTGCCGGAAGTGTGAAAGAGCGCTATCACACCTTGGAAATTGCTCGTCTCAGTGGAATGTTGAAGCAGGTTCCACACCTGGCCTGGATTCTTGGCTTCTGTGTCATGGCGTCACTCGGCTTGCCCGGACTCGCCGGATTCTGGGGAGAGTTCCCCGCCATTTTGTCGGCCTACAGCCCAATGGAAGGTCTCTCAGAGACAACGTTCCGCATCTATATGGTCATTGCTGCAATGGGTACCGTTCTTGCGGCCGCCTACTTGCTGTGGCTCTTCCAGCGCACGGCCTTTGGTGAGCCAACGGCTGAATTTGGTGGATCCACATCAGATTCGCATGGCTACGATGATCACTCCGATCACGACGATGCACATCACAGCGACATACACGACGTAACAATTTACGAATGGGTGGCCTGGACGCCGTTGCTCATCGGCATTGTTCTTTTCGGTGTGATGCCGAACTTGCTGTTCAAACTCATCGACCCGGCAGTTGCCGCAATCGTTACTCAAATCGGAGGCTAACAAAGTGCTCTCCACGCTCTTTGCTGCAGCAGACTGGGTTGCACCAACAATCGATTATCACGCCATTGCGCCTGAAATCATTGTTGCTGCCGGAATTTGTGTTGTCTTACTTGCCGATCTCTTCATTGCCGATCGTAGTAAGTGGCTGTTGTCAACAGTTGCAGGCTTTACATTGCTCGGTGCGTTCATTCCTGTTCTGACGCTTGCCTTAAGCAATGAGGGCCCTCGCTCGTTATTTGATGGTCGTTATGCCATCGACGACTTCAGCCTTGTTCTGAAGGGCCTCTTTTTACTGAGCGCCTATGTCATTGTGCTGTTGTCAACAACGCATATTGAAGAGGGCGACTATTACCAAGGCGAGTATTGGGTACTCATGTTGTCGAGCATTTTGGGCATGATGATGATGACCTCGAGCCGCGACCTCATTTCCATTTTCGTCGCTCTCGAATTCCTTTCCATCCCTGCCTACATGCTTGCTGCATG
>JAPKZV010000089.1:0-1490 GCA_026393585.1 Actinomycetota bacterium | reverse complement strand
GAAGTATTTCCTCTTGGGCGTGTTTGCTTCAGCTGTGATGCTCTATGGCATGTCTTTGCTCTACGGAGTAGCAAACTCCACCTTGTTGTCTGATCTTGCATCGGAAATCAGCGGAGATCTCACTGCAATCCGAGTTCTTGCAGTGGTATTTGTTGTGGTGGGTTTTGCCTTCAAAGTGTCAGCTGTTCCATTCCACACCTGGGCCCCCGATACCTATGAAGGTGCACCTACTCCAGTCACCGCCTTTTTATCTGTTGCCTCGAAAGCCGCGGGGTTCGTTGCGCTGGTGACGGTGCTTTACGTAGCTGTTCCCGGAGCAGCAGATGTATGGCAACCGCTCATTTGGGTACTTGCTGCTCTCACCATGACCGTTGGCAACGTGATGGCACTGCGTCAAACAAACATTGTGCGCATGTTGGCGTATTCATCAATTGCACAAGGTGGGTTCATTTTGATGCCACTTGCTGTTGCTGCAGAAGGAAACTCCAGCGCTGCAGTACTTCGTTCTGTCGTCACCTATCTCATTGTGTACGCAGCAACAAACCTCGGAATGTTCGGCATCATTTTGGCAGTGAGTCGCAAGACCCGCAGTGGCGAATTGGCATCGTTCGGTGGGCTCTTTAGCTATGCGCCTGGCCTAGGTGCATTGGCAACAATCTTCCTTGCGTCGCTTGCCGGCATCCCACCACTTGGTGGATGGATTGGTAAGTTCTCGGCATTTCAAGCAGTACTAGAAGCCGGCACCACTTGCGGTTATGTACTTGCTGTCATTGGTGCAGTGAACTCTGTTATTGCCTTTGGTTATTACGGAAATGTGATGCGTGAAATGTGGATGCGTCCTGTTCCAGACGGCGATACATCGGCAATAGCTACACCAGCGCCACTCAAATTGGCACTAGGCATTACTGGTTTAGCAACACTTGCTCTCGGTATCTTGCCTGGCGTGGCATTGCACTTCGGTGATATCGCAGTGTTCTCTAGTGCCTTTGGTGGCTAGTTCACTTCACGAAACCATTCGCGCAGCGGGTGGAGCAATTCCTTTTCGCGACTTCATGAATATCGTGCTTTACGGTGTCGATGGTTTTTATGCGCGCCGCGGTGAAGCAGGGCGTCGTGGAGACTTCATTACCTCTCCAGAAGTTGGGCCGCTTTTTGCCACCGTACTTGCGCGAGCTCTCGATGCGTGGTGGAAAGAAATGGGTTCACCAGAATCTTTCACTGTGATGGAAGTAGGGGCAGGGCCTGGCACCTTGGCTCGTGGACTTATTGCTGCACAACCAGAATGCAGCAAGGTGTGGACCTATGTTGCTGTAGAAATTTCCGAGCAGCAAAGGGCCAAACATCCCACTGGTGTGATCTCTCTTGCTGAAATACCTGAAGGAAAGTTCACAGGAGTGGTGATTGCCAATGAACTTCTCGACAATCTTGCTTTTGATCTGTGTGTGTTCGACAAAGAGTGGCGTGAATCTTGGATTGGATTGAATGGTGAT
>JAPKZV010000031.1 GCA_026393585.1 Actinomycetota bacterium | reverse complement strand
TCGATGCATACGAATTACAACTCAACTCCATGCTCGATGATGACGACGACCTTCGTTCCTACGTATCGCGTTTGGAAAGCATGAGTGATGCTGGCATCACCATTGAGGACGACGATGACGACTTCGATTTTGAAGAAGATGATTCACAATTGCAGTTCGATTTTGCTGTCGATACTGGCGACGATGCCTCAGACCCGGCCGATGCCGACATGCTGATGGAAGAAGTTGAACAGTTCTTGCGCGACCAAGACAAATAATTTAATTGTCACCTTGGCGCCACACAGGCTGTCGTGGTGCATCGAAGGTTGCACCTGTGTGTTTTCCATCAATGGCATTGAAAGCCATAGGCCCCCACCACTGCACACCTGCAGCAGGTGATGGCAATTTATCGCGCCCAAACCAGCCCACGTCGGCTGTCTCTAACGGATGCCCACTTAATGAGCCGCCTGTTGCACGACACCTAAACAACAACATGTACATGCCAAAGCGTGAGAAGCCCATCCGCATTCCGTCGACTACTCCAAGTAACTCGAGCACTTCACATTCAATGCCCGTTTCTTCATGCACTTCTTTCATCGCAACTTCAGATGGTGAATATCCCACATCGGCCCAGCCAGTGGGGTACAACCAAATGCCGCTATCGGCCCGCTTCATGAGCAAGATTTCGCCGTTGTCGTTGCCCACGATGGCGCCTACTGCAACTTTAGGAGTGACATAACCAGGGATTCCTTCGCCGATGTTTTCCATCCACTCTTGGACAAAATGATCTTGCTCGCGACGCACCTCAATGGCTTCTTCAGATGCGGCTTTAATATCGCTCGCTACGTGTAGCACTTCTTCGTATCGCTCACGCTCGTACAAACTTTGCGTAAAGCCCATTCCTGTTCGCGCAATGCTGGCGAGTGTTTCACTCCATCGCAATAGATCGCGTTGAAAGTCTTCTGGGCCAAGTTCGCTCACAGTGTGAGACTACTTCGTTACCGCAAAGAGGATGGCACGCTCCACTTCGCTTTGATGTGCAGGGTCGGTCACTTTTTGCCCGTCGGTAGTGCGTACATAAAAAGTGTCGACCACTTCATTCCCCAACGTTTGCACTCGCGCATGTCGGATATCGAGCCCTGTGTCGGCAAAGGTTTTTGTGATGCTGTACAAAATACCCACACGGTCGGGGGCACGAACTTCCACCAGTGTGCTATTCGATGAGGCTGCGTTATCGAACCGAACCGTTGGAGGCGCAGGTGGCACAGCAGTACGCACACGACGTACCTTGTAGGTTTCTGCACGCTCGGCGAGTCGCGCCTCGAGTGCCATTTGGTTCTTCAGCGCACGTTCCAAACTGTCAACGATGCGGGCCCATTCAATCGGGCGATCTTGTGGGGGCAGCACGCGAAATTCAGATGCGGCCATTGCTGTTTCTGCCTCGCGCTCATCGCTGTGTGCTTCAGCACCCAACACGTCTAAACCGTGAAGCGCCATGACTCCAGCTACCTTGCTGAATGTTCCGGGGCGGTCGGGGCTCACCACCGTGATGGAGTCTTCTGTTGTGCATACAGCAAAACGGCCTTCGGCCATCATTTCAAGCACTTCTGCATCGGGAAAGAGTTTCCAAATCACATCGCGCACATCTCCGCCACCCAACACATGATGCACGCGCTCGGTGAGTTCGTACACCAAGCCCGCCTTCCAATCGCTCCACGCCGAGACACCCGTCGCTTTGGAATCGGCTTCCGTAAGTGCTCGTAACAAATCGAGTGCCACTGACGACTTAATGAGTGTGGCAACTCCAGTAATTGTTGCGTCATCGCTGAGGTCTCGACGAGTACCGGTGTCGGCAAGCAACAAGTGGTGCTGAATCAGGCTGGAAACGATTGCAGTGTCTTCTTGAGACAAACCCATTCGTGGGCCAATGTACGCAAACATCTCGATGCCTACATCGGTATGGTCACCTGGGTACCCCTTGCCAATATCGTGGAAGAGCGCACCGAGCATGAGCAAGTCGGCCCTCGACACAGTGTCGACCAGCGCAGCAGCATTAGCAACTGTTTGCCATAAATGTCGGTCGACGGTGAAGCGATGATACGCATTGCGTTGTGGCTTGCTGCGTACCGGTGCCCACTCGGGCAGCACTTTGGTAATGAGATCACGTTGATCTATTGCTTCAAGAACCGGTATTGCACGCTCGCCTTCCAAAAGCAATGCAACGAGGTCATCGCTTGCCCCCGCAGGCCATGGGTCTGGCCACACTGGTGTTTCTTCACCTAAACGATTCAACGATGCGCGGTCGATACGAGCACCGAGTCGTGCAGCAGCAGTGGCAACGCGAAGCACCAACGTTGGGTCGGTGGCAGGGTCTGCATCGCTTTCTAAATGAATCTCACCTGCACGCATTTCTACGCCAGGAGCAATACGCCGTGGCGGTTCATTGGCATTTGCTGGAGGGTCAATGCGAGCCCATGCTTCATCGGCAATCCATGCAATTCGACGTGCAGCAGTAGATACTTCGAGCATCAAAGCATCGGCGTCGCGTGAACCGATTCGTGCGGCTACAGCATCTTGGTCTTCTAGACGTAAAACATCACCAACTCGTTGTGCATTGATATGCAATGCCACACGCGATGTGAGCAATACTTCATTTGAACGTTTCAGTTCTTGCTTGTCTCCACCAGACAGTGGCAAACCAGCATCAATTGCCCACAAGAGTGCATGAATATCACGTAATCCGCCAAGGCCTTCTTTGAGATTTGGCTCGAGTAAGAACGCAACTTCGCCTGCAGTGGCATGACGGTCGAGCACGCGAGCATGGAGGTCGCGCAAGGAATCGCGACCACGCTTACGCCACCATGCACGCGCATCGTTAATGCACTCAGTGGCCAAGCTTTCATCGCCAGTAATGAACCGCGCTGTTACCAATGCAGTGGCAGTATCAAGGTCAGTTTCTCCGAGTTGCCGTGTCTCTTTAGGCGTGCGCACAGCATGGCCAACTTTGAGACCAAGATCCCACAGCGGGTACCACAGCGCAGAAGCAAAGTCTTCAACTTTCTTTACGTTCTTATGTAGAAGCAAAAGATCAAGGTCGCTATACGGCGCCATTTCTCCCCTGCCATAACCACCGACTGCGATGAGTGCAATATCTTTTGTGATACCAATTTTCTGCACAGCATCATTGAATAAGGCGCGCAACAACTCATCGGTGGTTTCAGAAAGTGCGGCACAGAACTGAACCCCCGAGGCGGGCTCGGTTTTACCCCACGACGAAATGAGTTCGGTGCGCTTCGCTGTGAACTCACTTGGCGACATCATGATTCGTCTAGTTTTCCCTCTTCGCGGCGCCGTTGCAACACCTTGTGCGCTTTTGCGGCACCCCAAATAACACCGGGCTCCAATAAAGACTCATGCACATCGGTCCAATGGGCAGGAGATAAGCCAAAGACATCGTCTGGCATCATTCGTGAGTCCATCTCGTCGCGTGTCACGGTTGGTACACCAAATTCCTGCAAAACGTGCGTGGGGAATGCCACCGCATTACGCAAAACTTGTAGCGGGTTCACACGCTGCTCATCAACATCTTTGCTGAGTTCGCGGGTCAGCTCGGCGGCAACATATGCCCTGCCTTGTTCTGCGGCCAACCGAGCAGCAACAAGTAACTTTTCCTCTATCTCTATGCGAGGAGTCCCCAGTTGCTGTACATACGTTTTCATAACACATCGCACCAGCCACTCGTGTGTTGCGACGTCAATGGCGGCAATGAGGTCTGCGGTCGCCGATTCAAGTGTGACTGGCATTAGCGACGCTCATATACAAGAAGACCTGCAACCGTCCACACAATTTTGTAGTTGCGATGTAGCGCCCGTAGCGACGCACCCGATGCATCACACACAGCCGGCACTTGGTAGCGAACAACAAATCGCGGAGCATCTTCGCCTTCTAATAAATTCCACAATTGTGCAAGACCACCCGGCATCAAACGTGCCTCATATCCCCAGAGGTATGGGAAGGGCGGGTCGATATCGAGATTTCCATACAGCCCCGCACTCGCACACATTGCGTAAATAGTGTCGCCAGGTTTGCGCATTGCGTTGAACCACGCTGCTACTCGTTCGTCTTTTGCTAACCGCGAGTCATCATGTAGTTCGCGGCCAATATGGTTGCGCGGAATTGCCATTGCTGTGGCCGTATGAATGAGCGGACTCGTAATAAGAGCCGCTAACAAAAGATTTCTCAGCCATTTTTTGTTGGCATATGAAATCATTGCTCCTGCAAAGGTTCCAATTGGCAGCATCATAATGATCCAATAGTGACGGAAGAATTGTCCGCCCATGGCAAATGCGGCAAAAGAAATTAACAGCCACGTTCCCAAAATTGCCATGGTACGAAATGCCACCCGGCGTGCCTCAAGTACTCCCACCAGAATCACTCCCAAAAAAATGGGGATGAGCAATGGCAGAGCAATAGCCAAGGTGTGCTGGAAGCGCCCGAAATCGGCATTGACCAATGCGCTGCGCAACTCAAAGCGATACATCACAATGGCGTACCACCAGCGATACCAGCCAGTGAGTGCACCGTGAATCATCATTGCTCCAATTGATGTTGCAAAGCCGAGAAACATTGTTGGCAATGAAAGCCAACTATGTATTTTTTTCCAGCGCGACATAAGAGACATTGCGCCAACAGCAACCACCGCTGTGAAAAATGCATCGAAACCACTTTGCTTAATGCCAACAGCGCAACCACCCACTACACCCGATGCGTAGAGCAGCCAAAAGCGAGGTGCTGTTCTCCCCCACACGGCCTTCATGGCAAGTGCCAGCGCTACCGCACCTACACTGCAACTCAGCAATTCTCCGTTTGCAATAAACCCTTCAAATTGTGGAACGCTGAGCAATACGCCAACTATGAGCACTGTTCCCATACGTGCTTTGTCGCCCACCAAAGTGCTCGCAATACTTCCGCAGGCAGCTGCACCAAGCAAACACGCGGCAATTGCCAAGATGCGCACACCTTCTGGAGTGCCTAAACCAATGGTGACGAGTCCGCGATAGAGCACGAAGAGGCCTTGCGGACGATCGGCCCAAATATCTTTATAAAGGACCGCCCCTCTGCTCCATGCCCGCGCCATGGCAAGCGCCCCACCTTCATCGGAAGTGATGGGTGTATAGATAAAGCGCAGCCGCATGAGAATGATGAGGGAAAAACCAGGGAGGTATGCCCACACGCGATTGAGCCATTGGTACTTCTTCAGCATGCAATTTTCAAGGCTAATCGCCGCACAGGCTGTTTAAAGATCTTCAGTCATCTTTTGGATAAGCAAAAGTGAAGAAAGCAAGAGTTACTGCCACCCATAATGCAAGGGCAAGCCATACTCGCTGAAAAGCGGCGGCTGACCCAGCGACTCCTGCTGCTCCTGAGACCGCAATGACCATCGCAACACCCATCGCACCTCCCACTTGACGGAAGGTGAGATTCGTTCCGTTTGCAATACCAAACTTTTCGTGGTCAATGCCCATTAATGCTGCACCCGTCAGAGTTGACCAAGATAGACCCAGACCAATTCCATAGAGCACCGCAAAAGGGAAATAGTGAGTGAAGTAACGCACATTCTCATCAAGAAAGACAAAAAGTCCGAAGAGACCTAGACCACTGAGCAACATTCCTGAACTAATGATGCGCTTCATCCAACCCCTGTCGGAATATCTCCCCGAAATGGTGGCTGTTAAGAAAATAACAACAGGTGTTGGCATGATGGAACACCCACTTTTCAACACCGACCAATTCCAAACCGTTTGCATAAAGAGTGGAGCCGAAAACCAAAATCCTGCAACTGGCAAGTTAAAAGCAAAAGTCGCAATTGAGGCCGAAGTGAATCGTCGATGTTGGAAGAGCGAAAGATCGATGAGTGGTTCGGCGTGTCGACTCGAGCGCAACACCACGTAGGTAAGAAAAACTACTGCGCTGATAAAACACGCGATGATTTCCGGACTCGACCAGCCCCACTTATGACCTTGCAATACTCCAAGCGTTAACGACGCAAGACCAATTGTTCCTAGAGGTACCGACACCATGTCGAGGCGAGTTCCTGTACTTTGCCCTTTCGATTCGCGCAGCACCTTGCGTCCGAGAAGAACTACTATGGCGACCGCCGGGACGTTGATGAAAAAAATCCATCTCCAACCTGCAAATTCAATAACGGCTGCGCCCAACGGCGGCCCTAAACCACCTGCAAGGGCTGCAATTGAACCCCACACCCCAAT
>JAPKZV010000107.1 GCA_026393585.1 Actinomycetota bacterium | reverse complement strand
GTCCATTCACCGACAACGAATTCTTGCGCCAATCGCTCTACGCCGGCATTTTGGTGTCAGCCATTTGTGCGGTCGCAGGAACATTTGTTGTGTTGCGAGGTCTCGCATTTGCTGGTGATGCGTTAGCTCACGGTGTTGTTCCCGGAGTAGCTGCAGCACTGTTGTTTGGCTTTTCTGGTGTGCTCGGTGCAGCAATTGGTGCAGGAGTCATGATGTCGGGTGTCAGCGTGGTGACGCGTCGGTACCGACTATCGGGAGACACGGCAATTGGCTTGTTATTTGTAGGGATGCTTGCACTCGGGGTCATTATTCAATCGAGGTCATCGTCTTTTGCAGGCGACCTCACAAACATCTTGTTTGGTGAAGTACTAGGTGTGAGCAATTCCGACTTGGTGTGGCAATTTATAGCGCTGGTTGCAGTGTGTGTTGTTGCATGGTTCTGTCGCCGACCATTTTTGTTGTTGTCGGTTGACGATGGGCTCACCGAAACTTCAGGTTTCTCGGTGAAGAAATACCACAACGTCATGTTGGCAATGGTTGCTCTGACTGTGGTGGCTAGTTTTCAAACAGTTGGCACGCTGTTGGTGCTGGGTCTGCTCATTGCACCCGCAGCAACGGGAGCACTTTTTGCGCGCCGCATTGGCATCATGATGGTGGTTGCAGCAATTGTGGGCATTTTCTCCACATACGTTGGCTTGCTGGTGAGTTACCACGCCAATGTTGCAGCCGGTGCAAGCATCGTCTTTTGCTCAGTGCTTGTGTTTACCGCATGTGCTGTGGTGGTTGAAGTGCAACGCTGGCAAGCACATCGCAAAGACATTCATCACGACCACGACCAACCCCACGTACACGGGCATGTACACGTGTCATGAGTGCGCGTATTGAAGCAACGGGGCTCGCGGTGGGCTATGGGCATAGGCCAATCGTTGAAGGCTTGAATTTTTCTTTGCAGCCAGGTGAGTTGTTGGTGCTCATTGGTACAAATGGTTCGGGTAAATCAACCTTGTTGAAAACGCTTGCTGGGCTTGTTGCTGCACAAGGGGGAAGCGTCAATGTTCTAGGCGCGGCTCCAGGTACGCAACATTCCTTAGTGGGATATCTTCCTCAGCATCCGGTGTCGTCACATACATTGCCGTTGCGCGTGGAAGATGTTGTTGCCATGGGGCGTTATGCACACTTGGGTTTAACCAGGCGCACTCGCGCAGAAGATCATCGCATAGTGCAAGAGTCGATGGAACGTACTGGTGCTATTGCTTACAAGTCGCGACCATTACGAGATCTTTCCGGTGGTCAGCAACAGCGCACACATTTGGCGCAAGTACTTGCGCGCCGTGCCGACGTGTTGTTGCTCGATGAACCCACTGCAGGTCTCGACCTTTTGGGTCGCCAGGCAGTTGCCGAATTAGTTGCGCAAGAACGCGCTCGCGGAGTTGCCGTTGTGATGGCAACGCATGAATTGTCAGACGCCGACACCGCCGACATGGTGATGTTGTTGGCACAACGTGTGGTGGCTCAAGGCTCGCCCGCAACTGCGCTCACAGATACAGCATTACGCGAGTGTTTCGGTTTCACACAGCCGCACTAACTGCAATTCACCACTGCACAGGAAGTGTGCGCCTACCCCACAGAATTGCTGCACCTAAACGTTCGGTAGGGCCAGCAAGTTGCATGGTGGGGAAGTGTGTTGCCAAAGTTTCAATAGCAATGCGTGCGGTTTGTCGCGCAATGGGTGCGCCTAAGCAATGGTGAATACCCCAGCCAAAGCCGTAGTGGCGTTTCAATTGCATGGGGTCACGATCAATATCAAATTCATCAGGGTTCGGGAAAGCTTCGGGGTCCCGGTTTGCCGAGGCATACATGACCATCACTTTTGTTTTCTCAGGAACATTGACACCATTAATGACCGCGGGGTTTTCATTTGTACGAAAGAGCCCAAGTACGGGTGGGTCGTAACGCAAACTCTCTTCAATGGCGTTAGGGATGAGAGAAAAGTCATTCACAATGCGCTGCCAACGTGAAGGAACTTCAAGTAAGCGCCACATAAGGTTTGTAATGAGAGATGTGGTGGTTTCATGACCAGCAACTAAAAGTTGCAAGACCATTGCTTCCATCTCAATGAGTGGAATGCGTTCGCCATCAATAGTGCGCAGCGAATACTCAGTGAGCAGCCCTGGAGTGGGTGTGCCGCCTGCATCGGCAACGCGACGGCGCTGCGAAACCGCAGCATTGATGTACTGCTTAATTTCTTCAGTGGGTTTCACTGCTGCTGGTGGGTCAGACAAACCAAGCACTAACTGATCGGCCCAGTTTTTGATGAGTGTGCGATCTTCGGCGGGAACACCCATGAGGTCGATGAAACCCAAAATGGGCATGGGGCAGGCAAAAGCGTCATGCAGTTCTGCAGTATTTCCATTAGCTGCCATGTCGCGGGCAAGTTCGTTTGCAACGCGAACAGCGTCGTCGGCGAGTTTCTTCACTTCAATGGGGTTGAACTCATTGCGCATGAGTACGCGGCGTTTGGTGTGTTCGGGCTGATCGAAATGTTGAAGGTTGCCACGGCCATCAACACCGGAATACGCAATGCCTGCGCCATAACGGTTCACCCATTCGTTGGGGCTCGTGAGAATGTTGTGTACATCGGCGCGATTGGCCACGGTGAGAAATTCGCGGCCACCCATGTTGGTGTTGTGCACGGGGCACTCGCTGCGCAGTTGCGCATAAGCGGGGAAGGGGTCGGCAAGTACCTCAGGGTCGAGTGGGCTATACGGGCACTGCGCACGTGTGCTCTCGTTGGGTGTGGTCTGATCACTCATATTTTTCGTCATGTTGTCGCCCCCCGACGAATGTATTCATCACAATTCCTCAAGTGAGTATTTCACAAGTTTCTCAATAGGTTCGCCAACGACACCTGAAAGCGATATGGCTTCTAGTGTGTGAGAGATGTCTGAACCTTTTCCCATTCGCTTTGACCTTGTTACCTTCGATACCCCTTCCACAGAGGTTTTGGCCGCATTTTGGTCTGAGGTGATGGGGCTCGTTGAATCGGAACGAGAAGATGGTGATCGATGGATTGTGTTGTCAGACAAGCAAGGCATTCGGCGTCTTGGGTTTCAACGCGGTGCACACCGGCCTGGTGGAACGCATCTCGACCTCGTGTGCTCGCTAGACAATTTTGACGCCGAGCATGCACGACTGCTTGCTTTGAACGCAACTGAAACTCGGCCTGTACGTCGTGAGTCGTATGGCATGATCGCCAACTTTGTCGACCTCGATGGCAACGCCTTCGATCTGTGTGCTTACCACTGACATTTGGGGAATAAAAAAAGGGCCGCCCCGAAGGACGGCCCTTTTTGAAACTCTGAATTGTTTATCCAGCAACACCAATTGATGTGTCGATGAACTTGTTCGTAACCACACCGTCAACGGTGAGTGTCTCGTCGGTCTTTACTCCAAGGTCAGCCAACAATGGCATGGCCTCGTCGTACAACTTCTGTACACGATCAACATCAAAGTTGCCGTAGGTGCTGTCGGGGCCGTTGCCACCGATTCCCAAACTCTTGAAGAGCTCGAAGCCAGCAGCATTTAATTCTGGCGTGATGGACCAGTAGTTGTTGTAGGTCTTTGTGATTTCTACCAAGGCATTGCCAATTGGAGTGGGGTCTGCGAGGTAGTCAACCCAAGCCTGTTGCAACTTCGGAACGAGAACTGCAAGACATGGGCTTAATTCTTCCAAGCGATCACTGAGAACGCTGTACATCGCAGGGTATGGCTGCCAACCAAGATCATGAATCAATGTGTAATCGATCGGGGCTGGAGCTCCGTCTTTCCACTTGATTTCATTTTCGTATTTGTAGGCCTCGTTGGTGACAAAGCCTTGCTGAATGAAGTTGCCTCCGTCAGCAATCCACTTGTCGGGCGATCCGCCATAGTTGGGGTCGCTTTGATCTTTCTTAATAAAGCCCTTGCCCAACAACCAGTCCATGTAGGTGGTTCCTGAGAAGTGAGAAATACGAGCACCAGAGGCACCGAGGCTTGCAGGGTCCTTCGGATCGATCTTCAATTGCTCTGGGTCCCACATGAGGAACTGAGGGTTGATTTCCAAAGTGGTGGCAACTCCGGTTGCGCGAACGGTGCCTGAGCTTTGAATGATGTCGTCGGTGTTGACGTATCCAAGAGTGATGTCTTGGTCGGTCTTCATAACCGAAAGAACTGGCTGGAATTCAATGGCGTCTCCACCGGCACGAATTTCAACGGTCTCAATGCCGCCAACTTTGTAAGCGTCGGCAATTGGGCCGGAGTAGGTGAACAACTTGGGGTCGGCCACTCCGCCAGCTCCGATGAGTTGGTAGGTGCCGCCGTGTTCAATTTCTGGCCACCAGTCAGTTTGAATAACAAGATTCGCGGGGCAGACAACTTCGTCAGTTGTAGCAGCGGTATCGACTGTGACTTCTTCAGATGCGGTGGTGTCTTCGGTTGTTGTTGCATCGTTGTCACTACCGCAGGCAGTGATGGCGAGACCCGCAGCAGCCGCAAGAGCGATGATGCGTCGTGTGGAACGTTTCATAAGTGGGTTCTTCCTTTTTGGTCTAATAGGTGTACGGATAATTGCCACTTACGGCTAGGCCGATCGTGCCTCTGACTCGTGCCAATCGCGTAGCGAACGATTGGCGACCCAGCCGATGAGGATGTAGATGGCAACGCCCAGGGCAGAAGCCAAAATCACTCCGCCAAAAAGCTTCTCGTATTCGAGACGCTTGGCGTAATTGTTTAAGAGGCGCCCGAGTCCGAGGTCGCCACGTGAAAAGAAGAAGTCGGCAACGAGAGCGCCGATGACACACAGCCCAGCACCAATGCGAAGCCCCGTGAAAATTGATGGCAAAGCGGCTGGGAAAAGTAATTTGCGGAATCGTGTTGTTCGACTCACATTGTTCAGCGTGAAAAGATCTTGATGGCCAGTATCAACAGACTTCAATCCGAAGAGAAAACTCGTGAGGATGGGGAAGATAGCTACCAAAACACATGTCACGATGCGGGCAGTGCGCGTTGGCCCAAACCACACTGAAAAGAGTGGCACCAGCGCCAAAATGGGCACCGTTTGAAGTGCCACAGCGTAGGGAAAGAGAGCGCGTTCAATCATGCGATTGCCTGCCATAAGTACCGACCCAAAAAGTGCCAAGACAGAAGCGATCAAGAAACCAAACAACGCAATGCGTCCGGTGTTCACAAGCCCCTCGGCGAGTTCCGACCGAGCGACGCCGTTCAAGAAGGCATTATCGATGACTGCATGCGGTGGGGGAACAATGAACTTACGGTTCTCGCTCAAAATGAAATAGTGCACCGCGTACCAAACACCAATGAAGGCACCAAAAGTGGCGAGTGGTGGCGTATAGGTCTTCAACAATTTGGTTTGAGTGCTCATGCGTGGGCTTCTCTCAAAGATTCAGACACCTTGCCGCACATTTCGGCAAACTCAGGTGAGTAGCGGATGTCGTGCTGGCGGGGGTACGCCCAAGGAATGGAGAAGTCGGCGATGATGCGACCAGGCCGAGCAGACATGCAGAGCACGCGGGTGGAGAGGAAAACTGCTTCGGGAACTGAGTGCGTAATGAAGAGACCGGCGAAACCTTCGTGATCAAAAATGCGTAAAAGCTCGTCTTGCAGGCGCTCGCGACTGATTTCGTCGAGGGCTCCAAAAGGTTCATCGAACATAAACACGCTTGGCTTCATGACGAGTGAACGAGCGAGTGAAGTTCTCATCTTCATTCCGCCCGACAACTGTTTGGGATACTTTTTTTCGCTGCCAGTCAGACCCACAAGTTCGATGGCTTGGCGGGCGCGCTCGCGGCGTTCGGCCTCGGGAACACCTTGCAATTCCGCATTTAACTCGACGTTTCGCTGCACGGTACGCCACGGCAAAAGAGTGGCGTCTTGGAAGACGTAACCCAAGCTTTTTCGATCTGACATGCACTCGCCGTTGGAGTGCGTAGTGAGCCCAGAGGCAACGCGAAGAAGAGTTGACTTACCGCATCCGGACGGCCCCACGATGGTGACGAACTCTCCTGCAGCCACGGAAAAGGAAACTTCTTTCAAGGCTTCGGTTCCATCGGGAAACGTCATTGAAACATTGCGAAATTCAAGCCGAGCGGCATTATTCGAGTTCGCAATTTCGGGTTCAAAGCGCTCAGTCATAGTGGTCATGTCTCCTTGAGAAACTAGGCGCTTCATGTTAACGCACGAGCATTTTTGCCGTTTATTTTGTGTTAACAGAGTGTACGACAAAGCAGTTTGGGTTGCGTCTTATCGAATTTCGGTTATTTGTTCACTGAGTCCACAAACAAGTAACACGGCGAATCCTTTGCGTGTTACGTTCGTCCACTCTAGGTGCCCGATTGAGTTTCGGACTGCCTTGATTCGGTGAGCCTCATATGTCACCATCTATCAGAGTAAATCTGACGGCCAAACGACGCGAAAGATGCGAACTTGGCCCACCCTTGAGGAGCAGCGCCAATGACCGACCAGACAGCACCTTCGGGGCGCAGACCTCAACGCCTCTGGGTCATCGGGGGAATTGGCCTCGTTATCACTGCGGTGATCGTTGGTGTCGCACTCTTCCTAGGCGGGTCAGACGACGGCGACCAAGCCAGTTCGGCCAGGGTGAAAAACGCTGCACCGTCAGCCAGTGATCAAACGGGTCTGCAGAAACTGCTCAGCTTGAGCACGTCAGGTGGCTCGGCCAAGGCAACCCTCACGAACGTCAACCTTGCCCCCGGCTTCAGCATCAGTTCAGTGACGGCCGAGCGCGCTTCAAACGGCACGGTCACAGGGGCTGCCACCGTGATGGTGGGTGGAAATGGATTGCAACTTGGAATGAATATGTCATTCACTGACGTAAACAACTGGAAACTCAGTGCGAATACAACAAACGGGAAACAGTTCAGCCCGACTTCTGGAATCACGATCGATCCGAACACCATCACCGGTGCAATCACGAAATCGGCAGGAACCGTGACCTGGTCTCTGACGGGCTCGACTATCACGTGGAAAGTGTCCTCAGGTGCGCAATTGAAAACCAAATTCTCAATCTCAAACACCTGCCCCTTCAGTGATCCGCAGAAGTGCCCGTCTTCAAAATCCACGGCCTACATCGCAATGCCTGCGGCAACTCTCGCGGTTTACGGTATGAGCAACACTCTCGCACTAGCGGGCGGCATTGATGTGTCAGGTAATTGGGCGCGCCTCGAAGGCAGCGTTGGCACTATCTCATTTGAAGGTAACGGAATTTCCAACACGCAACTCGTTGTGTGGCGCGGTCCGCGCACCGACTCGTTTGATACGTCGATGGTCATGCCAGATCTCTCGTCACTCAACGACGGCGCCAACTTTGAGTTCTGTGGGACTTTCACAGTTTCTGTCCCCAAAGTAACAAACAAGTCGACAAACGGTTGCGCACGCTGGAGTTCGCAGGGTGTTGTACTTGCGCAATCTGGTGCAGGAACCACGCTTGCGTCCACGATGCCTACGACCGATACCAATGGTGCAAGCGTTTCAACCTCGGTCAGCACCAACGTGAAGGGTTTTGCGTGGACCAACATCCCTGACGCGGCCAGTTTTGAAATTTCTTTTGGCGGTGTGGAAGCGGCGCTCACTGAAAACAAGTGGACCCTTGCCGGAGTGGCGACTCTTCCTGGTGCCGCTAAGAACGCCTTGGGTATCGATGCACAATCCTTGAACTTCAACGTTCGCGGCACGTTCTCAGCGACGGAGATCTCTATCTCGGGTGACGTTCCCGTCAAGCTAACGATTGGTGCGGAACCATTCAAGATCAACGTGCAATCGTTGAGGGCAACCATTGCCGCGGGCACCAGCAGTGGGTTCACGTTCTCGCTCGGCACAACCTCGAACGTCACGCTTGGATATTCGCCCAACACGCGCCAGATCACGTCGTCTTTGTCTCTCGTTGCGGCAACGAAGCCTTCAGTGGGAATGGTGCTTTCGCTGAGCGCCATTGGGCGGAAGAACTCAGCCGACTCCAATGTCAGCGGTACGACAATTGCTTCGCGTCTGAGTCGACCCGATCTCGCAACGTACATCTGGCCAGACCAGTTCGGCATCACAGGGCTCAACTTGTTCAGCCTCACGGCGGAGATCGGTTACACCGCGGGTTCGCCTGTTGTCAGTTATACCAGCACGTCGTATCTCGATGCAGAGGCTGGTGACACCAGCACGATGCTTCAGTGCAACGGGTCATGTGATCCGAGCGACTGGATGGTGAGCAGCCTTTCCATCAGCGCGAGTTACACCAACCCGTGCTTTGCCTACGGATTCGATGGAACCGCCGGCGGCTCAAGTCTTGCGGTAGACGGCGGTGTGATGAAGACGAGTGTCTTTAAAATTGGAGTTGCACCAGCAGGATGTTCAATTG
Source organism: Actinomycetota bacterium (assembly GCA_026393585.1). GTDB lineage: Bacteria > Actinomycetota > Acidimicrobiia > Acidimicrobiales > Ilumatobacteraceae > F1-20-MAGs119. The sequence continues at coordinate 23,849 of JAPKZV010000107.1, read as the reverse complement.
AATCCAACGGCCAGACACAATCACTACCGGTTGGGTTTTTCGGCTTTCAATTCAGCGCTCAATTCGGTTCCAGCACCTTCGATGTCGCGACGCAGCTAACGTCTGAGGGGTTTGTTTTTGATGCGGAAGCCACCAATTTCGAATTGGCAGGAATCAGCTATCCGAGCATTTCGCTCTCCGTGAAATTCGATTCGTCGGGGAGCCAGGTTTCTTTTGCGGGACAGATGACGTCACCACTTGGCGCCTCAGATATCTCGGCAAGCTTCGCCGGTAGTTCATCGGGGATCACCCAAGATCTTGCCGCCTCAGTCACCGACTGGAGTATGGGTAAAGAAGGAACCTTCAACGTTCCGACATTCGAGTTCAGCACGTCGTTCACGATTCCTTTCGATGGGGGTTGCGCCGATATCGCCGCTTCTGCGAGCGGTGAAATGATCGTCAAGAAAAAGACCTATCGCTTAGAGGAAGCGAGTTTCCGATTCACATGCGAAGGGCTTGAGAGCCTGGTTCTCGCGATCAACATGGAGCACGAGATCAAGGGTGGCGCAAGTATTTTCACCGAATTACGTGTTGACTACTCAAGTCAAAATGGAATCAAGAAGCTGTCGGGGAGTGCCGCATTCGAGTACCAGCGGGAATTTTCGGAAACGTTCGCCGGTAGGGATTTTGATAAAAATGTCACGGTTCGCATCGAAGTGGAGTTCGAGCTCGTCGTCGGCAAGGAAAGCAGTGCCGGGTTTTCTTTCGACGGTAGCTTCGACGCCGATCGCTTATCGGGAGATATCGGTTGCGATTGGGAAAGTTCAAACATGGACTTCCGATGCAGCGGAGAACTTCGCCTGAATCCGAGTTGGGCGGGGGTCTACCGCCGGACCTGGGACATTCTTTAAGGATTGGTCATCATCGTCTTCTCGTAGTGCCCTCGGCAGGATTCGAACCTGCGCCTACGGCTCCGGAGGCCGACGCTCTATCCCCTGAGCTACGAGGGCTAGGACAGAAAATGATTCCGTTCCAGCGACTGCAGGCTAGTGGCAATGGCCGAGACTTCGTAAAGATCCGAGTTTTCGGCTCGTGGTCGGCAACAATGGCAAGGCCATGTCTGATCCTCTTTCCCTTCTTGCCGATCGCTTCCGGCCCGCGTTCACTTCGGTTGCTGGTGCACCCGCCGACCCTGTGGTGCGCGCAAGTGACCGTGCCGATGCGCAGGTGAATGGTGCGCTGGCAGTAGCGAAGGCAACAGGCAAAGTTCCACGTGATGTGGCGACTGAAGTTCTGGCGCTTCTTGGCGATGTGAGCGATATGTGTGAAAGCACAGAAGTTGCTGGTCCTGGGTTTATCAACGTTGTTTTTAGTCGTGCGTTTCTTGAACGCGAACTTGCAACAATGACAAACTCAAGTGCTCTTGGTGTGCGCAGTATTGAGGGCAAAGAAACAGTTGTTGTTGACTATTCTGCGCCGAACGTTGCAAAAGAAATGCACGTAGGCCATTTGCGATCCACAGTTATTGGCGATGCCCTGGTGCGCATGCTGAACTTTGTTGGCTACACCACGGTGCGTGAAAACCACATTGGCGACTGGGGAACTCCATTTGGAATGCTCATTGAACATCTCATTGACCTAGGCGAAGACCAAGCAGCAGAGGCATTTTCTGTCGGCGATCTCGACTCGTTTTACAAAATCGCACGTCAAAAGTTTGAAGCCGATGATGCTTTTAAAGAACGTGCGCGTTTGCGGGTAGTCGCCTTACAGGCTGGTGACGCCGAAACGCTACGCATGTGGAATGTGCTGGTGGGCGAGAGCACGAAGTACTTCAACCGTGTGTATCGCACTCTTGGGGTATTGCTTGAAGACTCCGACCTCATGGGAGAAAGCGCATATAACAATTTGCTGCCACAAGTAGTGGAGCGTTTGCGCGTGTCGGGAACGCTTGAACAAAGCGACGGCGCCGATGTGATGTACCTCGATGGGTTCACCAATCGTGACAACGAGCCGTTGCCGCTCATCATTCGCAAAGGCGATGGTGGTTATAACTACGCCACCACCGACCTTGCGTGTGTTATTGACCGGGTGGAACGTATTGGTGCACAAAAGATGTGGTACGTGGTGGGTGCACCGCAAGCGCAGCACTTACAAATGGTAGAAGCTGCTGCAAAGAAAGCTGGTTGGTTGCCGGCGAATGTAGAAATGCAGCACGTGTCTTTCGGCAATGTGTTGGGCGCCGATAAGAAAATGTTGAAGAGCCGCAGCGGAGAATCTGTGAAGCTCTCTGCATTGCTGGAAGAAGCAGTAGAGCGAGCATCGCGTGCAGTGGAAGAAAAGAACCCAGCGCTGTCGGCAAGTGAACGGGCAAACGTTGCTCGCATGATTGGCATCGGTGCAGTGAAATATGCCGACCTTTCCACCGACCGCATTAAGGACTACATCTTCGACTGGGACCGTATGTTGTCGTTCGATGGCAACACTGCGCCGTACTTGCAATATGCACACGCTCGCATTTGCAGCATCTTTCGCCGCGCCGATATAGATCGCACATCTGTACGAGGCGTGACTGCGACGCTGGGTGAGCCGCAAGAAAAAGCTCTCGCACTCACTCTCTTGCAGTTCGATGCAGTGGTATGGGACTCTTTGGCGAAGGCCAGTCCGCACCGCATGTGTACTTATTTGTATGAACTCGCCACAGTTTTTACCGGCTTCTACGAGAATTGTCCTGTGTTGAAATCTGACGAACCGCAACGCACCGAACGTCTTGCGCTGTGTGATGCAACTGCACGAGTGTTGCATTGTGGTCTAGATTTATTGGGTATTGAAGCACCGGAAGCGATGTAGCAATGGACCCCATAGAACTTCGTTTGTTACCCGACACAGCGCTCATTGAGCCTGCAGGGGAACTCTCTATTGGTGGGTGCTTGGTGTCGAGCCTTGCTGCTCAATTCGGTACGCCACTCTTTATCTACGACGAGCAACACATTCGTAATCGCTGCCGCGAAGCCGGCGAATCGTTTGGTGCAGGAAATGTGGTGTATGCCACCAAAGCGTTCCTGTGTACTGAAATGGCAAAACTAGTACACGAAGAAGGCCTCATGCTCGACGTGGCAACAGGTGGAGAACTCTTCGTAGCACTCAGTGCTGGTGTGCCTGCCAATCGCTGTGTATTGCACGGCAACAACAAGTCTTCTGACGAATTGCATTACGCCATTCGTGAAGGCGTGCATCACATCGTTGTTGACAGTTTCGATGAAATTGAACGCCTTGAGCATGTAGCTGGCTTCCTCGGTGCGCAAGTCAATGTGCAAATTCGCGTGACGCCTGGCGTGCACGCTCATACGCATGAATTTGTTTCCACAGGGCAAGACGATTCCAAGTTTGGTTTCAACATGGGCAATGGCGACGCTATGCGGGCAGTAGAAACTGTGCGCAGGTCGTCACGCCTCAACCTCATTGGCCTGCACTTCCACATTGGCTCCAATGTGCTCGACATTGAGCACTTGGGTAAAGCAATTGATGTGATGGTGAGTTTCTTTGCGCCGCTCGGTTTGAGTGATCTCACTGTGGGCGGCGGTTTAGGTGTTGCTTATGTGGCAAGTGAGCACGCTCCAACCATGGAGCAATGGGGAACCGTGGTGCGCCGCGCAACTGCATTGCTGCCAAAAGATGTTGTTGTGCGTGTAGAACCTGGTCGATCCATTGTGGCGTCGTCGGCAATTACGGTGTACACGGTAGGAACGCAAAAAGATATTCCTGGTGTGCGTTCATATGTGGCAGTTGATGGCGGCATGAGCGACAACCCTCGCCCCATGATGTACGGCAGTGGCTATGAAGCCTTCATGCCAACGTTGCCCGGTGCTCTGCGGCCGCGCAGCGTGCGAGTAGTTGGCAAGCACTGCGAAAGTGGCGACATTGTGATTGAAGAGGCACAGGTTCCTGCTGAACTTGAAGTGGGCAGCTTGCTCGCCACTCCGGTGACTGGCGCATATGGCTATTCCATGGCTTCGAACTACAACATGGTCACCAAGCCCGCAGTTGTTTTTGTGAAAGATGGCCACGCACGCGTGGTGCGCCGCCGCGAAACCTACGAAGATCTCCTCACTCTCAACCCCTAACGAGTGTTCTCGGCGCCGTATGTCACGGTTTTTGCAACAATTCGTGCCGAGATCTTCCACTTCACGCTAGACATATTGCATGACAACTCAGCCAAACGTTTTTGGTGAACCCATTGCAACATGTTGCACCGATCCAATGACTGGTTTTTACCGCACGGGCTGCTGTGAAACAGGCGGCGACGACCATGGTGTGCACACGGTATGTGCCGTGATGACCGATGAGTTTCTTGCATTCTCGAAAGCAGCAGGCAACGACTTGTCAACGCCGATGCCGCAATACGGTTTCGCTGGTTTGAAGGCTGGCGATCACTGGTGCCTATGTGCCATGCGCTGGCAAGAAGCTTTTGAAGCGGGTCATGCACCATTGGTGAACTTGCACGCCACGCATTTGCATACCCTGGAGTTCGTTGAACTGAGCGACCTCCAAAAGTTTGCACTCTAAACAGCAGTTTCTCGGCGCAAATTGTCGCGAAAACCGGGCCACACCGCGCCGAGAACACTCTTGGTGGGGTGGGGTCGGTAATCTGCAAGGGTCATGACAACCACTCCTCGCTATCGCTTCGCTCCATCACCCACCGGCTTTTTCCACGTGGGTGGTGCCCGCACCGCTCTGTACAACTGGGCACTCACCTTGCGCGAAGGCGGCACCTTCGTCTTGCGCATTGAAGACACCGATGAGTCGCGTAACGAACCGCAGTGGACCCAAGGCATTATCGACGCTCTTGCCTGGCTTGGCATTAACAACGACCACCCACAATTTGAAGGGCCGTTCTTCCAGTCGGCAAATGCGCAGGCACATATCGACGCCGCCATGAAGCTTTACGCAGAAGGCAAGGCGTATTTCTGTGATCTCACCGGAGAGCAAGTGCAAGAGCACGCCAAAGCCACGGGCAAGCCAGGGTACGACGGCTATAGCCGCGACCGCGGTTTAGAGCCCGGCCCAGGCCGTGTGCTGCGGTTCCGTGTCCCTGCTGGTGAAACAGTGGTGCACGACCTCGTGCGTGGCGAAGTGAAATTCGACAACATCACCATTGAAGACTTCGTTCTGTTGCGTGGAAACGGAACACCGATGTTCCTGCTTGCGAACGTGGTTGACGACCAGATCATGAACATCACTCATGTGGTGCGTGCAGAGGAACACTTACCAAACACTCCTAAGCAACAGATGATCTGGAATGCGCTCAATGTTGCACCGCCTACATGGGCACACGTTCCTGTGCTAGTAAATGAGCAGCGCAAGAAGTTGTCGAAGCGCCGCGACAAAGTGGCAGTTGAGCAATATCGCGAAGAAGGAATTCTTCCCGATGCAATGGTGAACTACCTCATGACCTTGGGTTGGGCACCTGCTGGCGATACCGAAATTGTTCCTTGGCAGCACATTGTCGACACATTCCGCTTGGAAGATGTGAACCATTCGCCGGCATTTTTTGATATTCAAAAATTGCAGGCATTCAATGGTGAATACATTCGCAAAATGCCACTCGAAGTTTTCATTGCCGAATGCGAACCATTCCTCACCGGTGAAGCCATGCCGTGGCCCGCAGGTAACTTCAAGCAAGACATTTTTCGCGGAATGGCTGAACTTGTGCAAACACGTGTCACTGCACTCACTGAAGTTCCTGCAATGGTCGACTTCTTCTTTCTCGACGAACCCGCAATTGACGATGCCTCTTGGGTAAAGGCAACAAAAGATGAGTGGGCGAGTGCGGTGCTCAGTGAAACAACGGCCGCATATGCAACTGCAGAGTGGAATCATGATGCGCTGAAAGCAGTGATTGAGCAGGTGGGCGAAAAGCACGGTTTGAAACTCGGAAAAGTGCAAGCACCGATTCGTGTTGCCATTACGGGTCGCACAGTTGGGCCACCACTTTTTGAATCGCTCGAGCTTTTAGGGCGCGAAACAACCCTTGCTCGTTTAGCAGCGGCAACGCAGCGTCTCTCAAAGTAAAATCACCTTTGCCATGAAACGGGTAGCACAACTACTTGCGTTGGTGCTTTGCGTTGGCTCTTTGTACGTAGGGCTCACGGTTTTCGAAGTATGGCGTGTTGGTCGCACGCAATCATCTACGCAAGTAGAAGCCATTGTGGTGATGGGCGCCGCACAATACGACGGGGTCCCTTCACCTCTTTTGAAAGCACGACTCATGCGCGCTTTTGAATTGTGGGAACAAAAGGTGGCGCCGCGCATTGTGCTCACCGGTGGCAACAAACCAGGTGATCGCTTTACCGAAGCATCTGCATCGGCAATCTTTTTGCGTCAGCAAGGAGTTCCACAAGTAGATCTCCTGCAAGAGTCGTCATCGCGCTCCACATATGAGGCATTACGTAACTTGAGAAATCTCGTGACGACTGACCCCAACTTTGCGGGAATGAAGCGCATAGTGATTGTGACCGACCCGTATCATGAGCTGCGCTCACGCCTCACCGCACAAGAGATGAACTTTGAGGCCACGACGTCTTCCTCTTCAAATAGCCCCATTGCAGGGAATAGCGCCTTCAAGAAGCATGTGAAAGAGGGTGTAGGAATCGCTCTTGCCCGTGTCATTGGCTTCGGAAACCTCTGGAAGATCACCGGCTAACAGGCGGTTTTCATTTCCCTTGGTGGCGATACAATCAGGGGGCTCCATTGGGGAGTGGTGTAACTGGCAACACAGCAGATTCTGGTTCTGTTATTCAGGGTTCGATTCCTTGCTCCCCAGCAAATACTCAACAATGTTGGCCCGAACGCTTGTGCGCTCGGGCCTTTTGTTTCCGGCCCACTGATAACCTGACCACCGCTACTTGGCCCCATCGTCTAGTGGCCTAGGACACCACCCTCTCAAGGTGGCGGCACGGGTTCGAATCCCGTTGGGGCTGCCAATTAATACTTCCTTTTTCTCCGTTAATGAGATCCACAAATGGATTCTTATTCCTGATTATGTTGGGATTGCACTGGACAGTGTTCCGGTGAGTTCAACAATTGAAAATGGGGAGATATTAAATGAAGATGGTTTTTGAAGATGCTGATTTGAATCAGCTGGTATACAACGCGCTTTCCTTTGGAACTGCAGTGATGCTTGGCGCTTTTGTCTACTTTTTGACTCAAATCAAAAGTGTTGCAAAGCAGTATCAATCGGGCGTAGCTGTCTCGGCTGTTGTTGTGGGTATCGCTGGTTACCACTACTACAGAATGTGGAGTGGTTGGGCAGAAGGTACCGTCAACGAGGGTTACCGTTACGCTGACTGGCTCATCACAGTTCCATTGCTTGTTATTGAGTTGCTCATTGTGCTGGGTGTTACTGCAGATCGTCGCAAGAAATTGATGACGACGTTGGTGCCAGCGACAGTGCTCATGATCGGGCTCGGTTACCCAGGCGAAACTGCGTCGAGTGACGGCACGAAGTGGACCTTCTGGATCCTCTCAATGTTGCCATTCCTCTACATCTTGTTTACCTTGTCTGGTGAGTTGAAGGCTGCTGGAGCACGTGAAAAGGGTGCGGTTGCATCTTCAATCAAGAATGCAACAGCAATTCTCTTGCTCACCTGGTTGGTATATCCAATCGGCTACTTGTTCCCAGTGATCTTCGATGCTGGCAACGAGGGCGCAGAGACTGCACGTCAACTTGCTTACACCGTGGCCGACATTACGGCTAAGGGCTTGTTTGGTTTGATGATTCTGAACATTGCTAAGGCTCGTTCGGGAGATTCACACTAGAAAAATCTTCAACGGGGTGGATATGCGGTGATCTGCCGCATATCCACCCCTTTTTTCTTATATGGGTTAGGGTAAATCAATGAAGCCAAAACTCATTTTGCAAGTTTCTGTATTGCTATCAGCAGCGGCCAGTTTGGCGTTGAGTATTTCTCTGTATTTTGCGGGAAATGATGAAAGCGACAAACTGAACGGCATCTACGTTGGTGTCTGGGTTCCATCGATCCTCGCACTCGGCGCATTTATTCTTGCAGGCCAAAGGAGCAAATAAATGTCCGAGACAACCCTGTTCTCATTTGGTGCTGTCATTTTCTTCGTTGTTTTTACAGGCGCGATTTTGTTCGGAATGGCGTCACTGAAGGCATACCAAGAAAAAGAGTGAGTCAGTAATTAGTTAGTTCCGTTCCTTGCTGTCAGCGTTGATATTGTCGGTAACACGTATGACGCCTCTTTCAATTCTCGACGCAATTGTCCTCGGGGTCGTTGAGGGCATTACAGAGTTTCTGCCCATCTCTTCAACAGGGCATCTTCTTGTTACCCAGCATCTTTTAGGTCTGGGTGACGAAGCTGGGAAAGTTGCGGCCGATACCTACGCCATTGCAATTCAACTCGGCGCCATTTTGGCGGTTGTCGCCTTGTATCGCGTGCGCATTGCGAGCTTGGCCAAAGGCGTTATTGGCAAAGATGCAGAGGGGCGCAGCATCTTGACCATGCTTGTGTGTGCGTTTCTTCCTGCAGCGGTCATTGGTGTTGCCTTTGGCGACGGTATTAAAGACAAGTTGTTTACTCCGTGGGCGATTGTTGCAGCTTGGGCAGTGGGTGGCGTTTTCCTTTTGTGGTGGAAGCCGGCACACGGCGCCCGCAATATTTCCGATATCACGTTGAAGAACGCATTCATCATTGGTGTCGCACAGGCGTTAGCAATGTGGCCAGGAGTGAGCAGAAGCCTCATCACCATTGTCGCGGCGCTTCTGGTGGGCTGCTCTATGGCTGCGGCTTTGGAATTTAGTTTCTTGTTGGGGCTTGCAACATTGGCGGCGGCAACTGCGCTCGATTTGGCTAAACACGGTGGCGAATTGGTCGATGCTTATGGCTGGGGTGCCCCAATTCTGGGTGCGGTCGTGGCCTTTATTACCGCAATTATTGCGGTGAAATGGCTGGTGAGTTACTTGTCGGCACGCCCATTAGCGCGATTTGGTTGGTATCGCTTGGCGGCAGCTGCTGTCACGGCAGTGCTGATCATGAGCAACACAATTGGCTGAACTACAGTTCGTCTTTATGACGACTCCGCAAGAACTCAACGGTCCATTGTCTCCAGAAGCAGCCATTGCTGCAGAGCGCGCGATGCGTCGTTGCATATTGAATTATTGCCTCGGCATTGACCGTTGTGACCCTGAACTTGTGGCATCTGCATTTCATGCCGATGGCACCGCCGACTACGGATCTTTCAAGGGCCTAGGCGCCGACTTTGCAAAGCATGCAACAACAAGTTTGCGTGGGTATGCCATTGCAACAAAGCATTTTCCTTCCGACACCGTATTTAGTTTCACCTCACTCACCACGGCAGAAGCGGAAACACAAGTTCTTGCGTGGCACCGGTGCAGCAACGATGGTGGCGAGTACCTAGAAAATTTTGCGGGTCGTTACTTCGACACTTTTGAATTGCGCAATGGCGATTGGCGTATTGCACATCGTCGCCTCACGCACGATTGGAACCAGAAGTTGATGGTGGAGCCAGCATTCGCTCCCGACCGTTTCGTTCAATCACCCCGCAAGTAGGGAAGACGTGGTGGTTTCCTCCACCAAAGTTGTGGTGGTAGGTGTCGTTGTTGTTGTGCCTCTGGAGCGACGAATATCGATGACTTCACCAATTGCATTACTTAAATAGCGTGCCAAGTTGGTGCCACCTCCACGACTCATGTGAATGCGGTCGCCGCTAAACCAGCTCAATTTTCCTAGTGAGAATTCGTTCCAGTCGTAGAGGAAAAACTTCGGGTCAGATTTAGCGATGCGGCGCAAGATGGCATTAAACCGTTTGGCTTTTTCAGTGACATTGCCATTTTCGCGGTAGGTGAGCCAAATGATGGACACCTTTTGTTTTTTGGCTTCCTCACGAAACTTTTTGGTGGCATCAACGAAAACTTGGTCACTGAATTCGTTATAACCAGTTGCGACAACAACGGCATCACTGAATTTTCCACGTGCATTTTTGAATCTTTCAAGTGCACTTTCTTTTGTCTCAGGAATGCACCCTGAGCGGGTCAGCAATTGGCATGGCTCAGCCGCGTATATGACTGGATGTTTCTTGTCGAGCACCTTGAGCGCCGCGTCAAAAACACCGAGCACGGCCATCACCGAATCACCCACAATAAGAGCTTCGGGGCGCGTATCTTTTTTTGCGACAGAGTTACCTGCGCTCACCGATAGCGCGCCGATACTAAGGCTGATGCAGGTGAGAAAGGTAACCGCGGAAAGAAAACTAGTTTTGTAACGGCAAAAGTATGCGAGAGGCTTCTTCAAGATGGCTGATCCAATGTGTAGCGCTGGTGGGTTCCACAATAGGCAATACAACAAACTTGCTTGCGCCAACAGAAATGAATTCTTGAATCATTTTGGTGAGTGCGTCCCAGTTGTTTGGAACAAGCACGCTGGGATCGGCCAAATCGGGCCTACGTGCCGCCAACCCCGCAATGAGTGCGTTCGGCACTTCGCCTAAGGCATAGGGAATGAGCACACCGAAGTGTTCGGGGTCGATGCTGCGGTTGTGCTCTTTTGCATGTTCGCCAATGGTTGCCCAGCCAGCTTCAGCATCGCCAGGAGTAACGAAGGAGGGAAGCCACCCGTCGGCGGTGCGTGCAATGCGCTTGAGTTCGCTTGGGGCAATGCCACCAAGCCACACTTCGGGCGGTTGTTGCTGAGGCTTTGGCAACACGCGCAAGTTGTTGAGTTGGAAAAACTCGCCGTTGTGGTTAACCACATCATCGTTCCAACATTTGCGTACCACTTCAAGCGTTTCATTGAAAAGCTTTGCACGAGTTGAGCGCTCGACGCCGAAGGCTTGTTGCTCGGCAACGTCGGCAACGCCAAGACCAAAGGCTGGGAGCAAGCGACCATTCGACATGCGGTCGAGTGTGGCGAGTTGTTTAGCCAAGAGCACAGGGTTGCGCCCAGGGAGCACCATCACGCTCATGCCGAATTTCAATTTCTTTGTGCGTGCTGCTGCGACCGACATTGCTACTACTGGGTCGGGTGCTTCGGCACCAATGCGCTCGCTTACCCACAGGCTGTCGAACTTTAAGTCTTCAAGAGCGTCGACAACATCAAAAAAAGATGTGTCGTTGAGATGTGTGCGTACACCGAGACCATAACCAATGCGAACTTTCATGCGAGCACAATGTTCTTGATGATGTCTGCAGTTTCCGCCGTCATCGACACGAAAGGAGAGTGGTCGGTGTTGAGACTAAGTACAGCGGCGCAACGCTCGGCCATGATGCGCTGGTGGTTGGGGTGCACAGCCTGGTCTTGCTCGCACACCACATATGTGCTGGGCAAGGTTTTCCATGGTGCACTGCTTGCCGGCTGACCAAGAGTTGCCATGGGTTGCGGCGAGAGTCGCGCAATTGCAGCGTCGCTCACATTGGTGGGGCAACAGCCGTAGAGCGCGTCGTGAGCTTTTGTGCAGTCGAGTACAAGCGTGCCGCCGCTGGCGCCGTCGGGCCCGGGCAAAATTGCAGCATTGAGCAGAGCATTTTCTGCAGGAAGTGATGCGGCAAGCCCGCCCACACTTTCGCCAGCATCTAAACAAAATGCGGTGAGGTACACGAGGTGTTTTACAGGTGCGGTGGTTGAGTTGCGCAAAATGTGGGCAGCTTCTCCAATGACCCCGCCGCCATATGAATGGCCCACAAGCACAACGGGTCGCCCAATTTTTAAAGCGATGTCGGCAACATGCTGAGCATCGCCGTGCATGTCGGACAACGGCAGTGTTGAGGCCCCATGGCCTGGCAAATCGATAGCTAACGAAGCAATACCGTGTTGATCGAGCTCGCTTTGGAGTGCTGCCCAGCACCAAGCACCGTGCCAAGCACCATGTACGAGCAGCACCAATGGCCGTAAAACTGTGTCGGAGGTTTCCATATCTGCCATCGTAGTAACCGTGCCAGACCAGTTTGACCCCCGTGCCCTTGACCCGCTCTCACAATTTCGCCTCGACGGCAAAGTTGCCTTAGTCACTGGGGCCTCGTCGGGCTTGGGCGTGCGCTTCGCCAAGGTGCTTCATGCCGTGGGGGCGCAGGTTGCCATTTCTGCACGCCGCGCCGACCGCCTTGAAGCGTTAGCTGCCGAATTGCCTGGCGTACTAGCAGTGCCTGGCGATGTGGGAGTAGCGAAAGATCGCGAGCATCTTGTTGCCACAGTGGAAAAGCACTTCGGACGTATTGACGTGTTGGTCAACAACGCGGGTATTTCGCGTACTGGGGGCATTGAAGTAGAGACATTGGAAACTTTTGAAGATGTCTTGCAAGTAAACACAACAGCTGTGTGGCACCTGTGCAAATTGGCAGGTGTAGGAATGGTGGAACGCAAAAGTGGTTGCGTCGTGAACATCGCCTCCATGTTGGGCCTAGTTGGAGCGACTCCCATTAAACAAGCGAACTATTCAGCAAGTAAGGGAGCAGTCATTAACTTGACTCGCGAGCTGGCACTGCAGTGGGCGCGTAAGGGAATTCGAGTGAACTCGTTATGCCCAGGATGGTTTGAGTCGGAAATGACAGCCGGCATGGAAAGCGATGAAGGCAGTCAGCGTTACATCACCACAAACTCACCGATGCCCCGCATGGGTTTTGCTCACGAACTCGATGGCGCGCTGCTCTTTTTGGCAAGCGATGCATCAAGCTTTATGACAGGGCAAAACGTTGTTGTTGATGGCGGTTGGACCGCGCGTTAAATACTTGGCGTGAGGTGCGCCCACGGCGCGGCAGTTTCTATTTGTGCAGCTAAGCGAATGAGAATATCTTCGCGACCATATGCACCAACAAGTTGCACACCTACAGGTAACCCGTTGTCAGACATGTGCAGCGGCAAGCTGATGGCAGGTTGCCCAGTGGTGTTGAACTGCGCGGTGAAGCCCATCCATTCACCAGCAATTTTGAGTGGAGACATGGGGTCTGCAGGGTTGTTCGCAGAAACACCTATAGCGAGTGGTGGCGCAGCGAGTGTTGGTGTGAGCAAAATATCCCAACCATCTTCCCACCATTGCTGTACGGCGCGTCGATACACGCCGTTGTCGTTGATGGCGAGCGCGTAGTCGAGAGCGCTTACTTTCGATGAGTACTCGGCCATCACCCAGTTCACTAGCTCAACATCGTTAATTGTTACTTCACGGCCCAACATGGTTGCAATACTTTGACGACTTGTTGCCATGTTTGTTGACCACAGGCTCATGAATCGGCTGCCCGCCTTGGAGTCGTTTATCGCTGCGGGAAATGCAATTTCTACGTGATGCCCAAGAGATTCCAGCAATTGGGCAGCGTTGGTAACTGCGGTGGCGCACTCAGGGTGAATGGCGCTGCCATTGAAATGCGATTGAACGAAACCAATGCGCAATTTCCCAGGGTTCGCAGTGAGTTCATCGACGTAAGGGCGAAGCGGTGGAGGAGCAATGACGGTGTCACCGACACCAGGACCATGTACTGCATCGAGTAGCGCTGCAATATCGCGCACGCTGCGCGAAACGGCAAGCTCAACGCCGAGGTTGGTTTCCAAACGAGTGGGGCCAACCGAGATGCGACCTTGAGAGACCTTCAACCCAACAAGGCCAGAGCAAGATGCAGGAACACGAATGGAACCACCACCATCACTGGCGTGAGCAATAGGAACCATGCCCGAGGCAACCGCTGCAGCAGCGCCACCACTTGAACCACCGGGAGTGAAGTTGGTGTTCCACGGATTGCGTGTAGCACCCCATGCTTCAGGCTCCGTGACAGGCAAACTGCCGAACTCGGGAGAGCTGGTACGGCCGAGAAAAACAAGATGCTGCTCTTTGAGACGCGTTACCAAAGTGGTGTCTGAAGTAGCGATGTAGTTTGCTTCTTTGAGCGCCTTATTGCCTTGGGAAATATGTTGCCCCTCGTACATGGTGTGGAGGTCTTTAAGTAAAAAGGGAACACCGGCAAACGCAGTGTTCGGACTTGTTGCATCAATATGCTTGGCGAGTTCTCGCCCATGAGCGAACCACGGAATGTTGACCGCATTCACCAACGTGTTCAACTGCTCGATGCGGGAAATTGCCGCTTCAGCCAATTCACCAGCGGTGACTTCTTTATTACGTATAAGTGCTGCCTGCGCAGTTGCATCGAGCCAGCGCGTTTCTTCTGCAATGTTGCCCATGAAAACGTTCTAGCACGTTCGGCCCACCCGCTAGTCTGCCAAGACTGTGTCAGATGCTGTTTCTCCTTCAACTCCTCCAGAGTTAACTACTCGCGACGTGATTCGCGTACCTGCGGTACGCAATATGATCATTTATTCCACCGCGCTGTACACAGGTTTGATGCTGCAAGCCGCAGCTCTTGGTAAGCAGGTGTACGACATTACGGGAAGAGAAATTGACATCGGATGGATCGGCCTTGTGGAGTTTCTACCCGCGGCATTTCTTGTTTTAGTGACCGGCATGGTGGCCGACAGATTCCAACGCAAAAAAATTGCCATGTTGGGAATTGTTGGCGAACTTGTTTCAGCTCTTGCACTGATGTTTTATGCCCGTACACACCCCACCGCAGTTGCCCCAATTTTCTTTATTACTTTTCTCTACGGCGTGTCGCGTGCGTTCATAGCACCAGCGGCACGTTCCATATGGCCAATGGTTGCTCCGGCAGGTGGACTACCGGCAGTGGTGGCACTGTCGTCAGCAACATGGACCGGTGCAGCCATTCTTGGCCCAGCTTCGTCGGGGTTGTTGTATAGCGTCGACCCGTGGGTGGCATATGCGGTGGCATCGGGTCTCATATGTATTGGCCTGTTGAGTTTGATGCGAGTCAAAACGGGGCAAGTTGCAAATGAAGAAAATCGCGAACGACCAACTTTGCACGATGCGCTAGAAGGTTTACGGTTCATTCGCCGTACCCCTATTTTGCTTGCGGCAATTTCACTCGACCTTTTTGCAGTGCTCTTTGGTGGGGCGATTGCACTGCTGCCTGTCATTGCAGAAGAGCGTTTGTATGTAGGCGACGTTGCCTATGGATGGTTGCGAGCAGCAGCAGGTATTGGTGCCGCTGGCGTTGCGTTGTTCTTGGCTTTCCGACCTGCACGTCGACACATTGGTCGGTTGTTGTTTTTTGTTGTTGCAACTTTTGGTATTGCAACTGTGGTTCTGGGCCTCACGCATAGTTACCTTGTGGCGTTTGCGGCGGTCATCGTGCTGAGTGGCGCCGACATGGTGAGCGTGTTCATTCGTGGCTCCATTGTTCCACTCGTGACCCCCGACGATAAACGCGGTCGTGTACTGGCTGTAGAGAATGTGTTTATTGGCGCTTCTAATGAGCTTGGTGCATTTGAGTCGGGAGTTGCCTCACAAGCATTTGGCGCGCCAGCTGCCGTTGTGGGTGGTGGGGTTGCCACTGTTGGCATCGTAGGTATTTTCTGGTTCCTCTTTCCTTCGTTGCGCAAAATTGACAGGTTTAGCGATCTGCAGAGAGATGACAATTCTGAAGAGCAACTCTGACCTACATTGGGTGTATGCCAAAAGCAATTGAAAAACCCAGCAAAGTGGTGAAAGAGTTCCGTGAATTCATCGACCGTGGCAATGTGGTGGAAATTGGTGTTGCCTTTGTGATGGGTGCAACTTTCAAAACCATCATCGATGCCTTTGCTGGTGACGGTAAAGATAACCAAGGCATCTTGGGTGGAATCCTCGGAGCAATTTTTGGTGGGCAACAGCCGAATTTCAATGATAAAGGTCTCACTCTCAACGGAAGTTTCTTGCCGTTTGGCACTTTGTTGTCGGCGGTCATCAACTTTTTGCTCGTTGCATTTGTGATGTTTTCTATTGTGAAGTTGTACAACAAGTTCCGTTCAGCAGCGGCAGCCCCTTCAACAAATGATCTTTTGGCTGAGATTCGTGATGAATTACGCAAAAGTAATGGCACTAGTCACTCGTAATTGACTTGCTTTTCGGAACTTTTGGCGGTGGACTAGAACTCTGATGTTGAACCGCAAGCGCCTCCCCATTTTTCTTGCAACAGTATTTCTTGCTGTGGGAGTTTCGGCATGCTCGTTGGTGTCGAATGATGGCAGCGGGGGAGAACTCGACGGTGTAGGCCGTATTCCCGGTAACGACTTTGTTGGTGTTGCTACATTGCCGCCATACCTTGCATCAGATGTGAAGTTTCCAAAACTTGAGGGTGCAGTTTTAGGTTCTGTTGCCCAGGGAAATAACTTGCTCATGATTGGCGACTCGATCATGGCCTCAATTTCAAAGCGCTATGGAAACGAAGCATGTGGTCTCATGGTTCCACAAGGTTGGAACGTTGCTCTAGAAGCAGAGGCTGGTCAGTTCGCTGAGTTTGCCGGAAAAGTACTCGACCGTCGCTGGAGCGAAGGCTGGGATGCGGTTGTTATTGGTCTTGGTTCCAACTACGACGGCAATAAAGAGCGCTACCGCACGGCGATGGAAAAAGCCATTGCTCGCGTGTCTCCATTGCCCATCCTTCTTGTGAACACAACAGAGTTCCGCAGTAAGCAAGCAGAAGTCAACGCCATTATTGAAGAGCTTGTTGCTGCGAATGAAAACATTACGTTGCTCGACTGGCGAACCATTTCGGCAAATCGTTCATTGCGGTCAAACGATGGCATTCACCCCAGCCCCGATGGCCGAGTAGTTCTTGCAACAGCTATTGCGCGAGCAGTAGGTGTAGCGCCAACTGCTCCGGGTGATTGCATGAAGGTCTATTTCCAAGACGACTCGCGGGTATTGCAAGGTGTGATGCCCACCACAACAGCCCTCGGTGTGGGCGTTCCAACAACT
Organism: Actinomycetota bacterium; assembly: GCA_026393585.1. GTDB lineage: Bacteria > Actinomycetota > Acidimicrobiia > Acidimicrobiales > Ilumatobacteraceae > F1-20-MAGs119. The sequence goes on along the minus strand of JAPKZV010000107.1, from coordinate 7,039 downwards.
TTGGCAACAAACTCCACCTCAGCGCCTATTCCAGTGGCAACCACGAGTCCTGCCACAGCGACAACCGTAGTAGCAGCGCCTGTAACAACGGTTCCTGTTGCTACAACTGCTGTTGTTGCAACTACTACTCCTACGCCAACGAGCGCCGCACCTGCGGGTTAAAACGAAAGTCACGCTGCCTATTTGAAATGGTGGTTGTTACTGAGCGTGAGGGGTGACACGATAGGTCGGTGCTTCAAGTCAATGCCATCACCGTTGAAATAGGCGGCAAGACCATTGTTGAAGACGCAACCTTCACGGTCATGCCCCGCGACAAAGTGGGTCTTGTGGGTCGCAACGGTGCAGGCAAGACCACACTGTTCAAAACTCTCGGCGGGGACAACGACCCCACAAAGGGAAACATTTTGCGTAAAGGTGGCTACGGCTACTTATCGCAAGATCCACGAGCAGCCGGACAATTCGACGGACGACTCGCGGTCAACCATATTTTGTCGGGGCGCAACATTGACGAAGATCTCACGCGTTTAGAGAAGTTGCGCATTGGCATGGAAGAAAACGCCAGTGAAGCAAATATTCGCAAATACACCAAGGCCGAAGAACTATTTCGCGACAAGGGTGGATACTCAGCCGATAGCGAAGCGCGTTCCATTGCAGCAGGTTTGGGGCTGAAGCCCGACCGTCTCGATTTGCAACTTGGAGTTCTTTCTGGCGGAGAGCGTCGGCGAGTAGAACTCGCGCGCATTTTGTTTGCCGGCAGCGACATGTTGTTGCTCGATGAGCCCACCAACCACCTCGACGTTGACGCAAAAAACTGGTTGCTCAACTTTCTGCGCCAATACCGTGGCGCTCTACTGGTTATTAGCCACGACCTTGAATTGCTCGATGAAGCAATTACTCGTGTGCTGCACCTCGATCGCCCGGGCGAAGATGAAGTGGGCACCTTGGTGGAGTACAAGGGCACCTATACGCAATACAAAACTTCACGTGCAGACGACGAGCGCAGAACGGCAAAGAAAGCCGCAATGGAGTCGAAAGAAATTGATCGCTTGCAAACATTGGTCGATCGCTTTGGAGCAAAAGCAACAAAAGCAAGCATGGCGCACAGCATTGAAAAGCGTATTGACCGCATGGAGTCAACTCGTACGAAGGCCGGTGCAAAAGATCGCGTTATGAAAGTGAAGTTTCCCGACCCGCCACAAGCTGGTGAAACGGTCATCACCGTGAGCCATTTGTCGAAGGCTTACGCGGGGCCACCTATTTTTGAAGATGTCTCTTTCGATTTGGGCAGAGGCGAGCGACTGCTCATATTGGGTCTCAATGGTGCCGGTAAAACAAGCTTGCTGCGTATTTTGGCTGGTGAAACTGAGGCGAACCTCGGCAACTTCGAGTTTGGGTACAAAGTGCAAATGGGTTATTACGCACAAGAGCACGACAACCTCGACCCGCACGCCAACCTCATCGACCACATGCGCAAAGAAGCACCGCCGCAGTTGGCGCTCACAGAAACACAACTACGTGGCTACCTAGGCATGTTCGGCCTCTCAGGAACCAAAGTATTCCAAGAATCAGGAACGCTCTCGGGTGGAGAAAAAACAAAACTTGCTCTCGCCATGTTGATGGTGGGTCGCAACAACTTGCTTTTGCTCGACGAACCAACGAACAACCTCGACCCTGCGAGTCGCGAATCAATTGCCAACTCACTTTCCGATTGGAAAGGCGCAATCATTTTCGTAAGTCACGACCCCGAATTTGTTGAGCGGCTCTCGCCAACCAAAGTCCTCTTGCTTCCCGACGGCGAAGTGGACTATTTCAACAAGTCGTGGCTCGATCTCGTGAGCCTTGCCTAGGGGTATTCATTGCTCTACGAGTGATACGGTTTCGCTCATGAAAATTGGAATTTTTGGTGGAGCAATTACTACTGGAACCCTCGATGACATTGTGGTCGAGGCACGAGCAGCGGAACAAGATGGTTTTGCCAGTTATTGGGCTCCCCAGTTATTCGGCCACGATACTCTTACCGCTCTTGCAGTTGTTGGGCGAGAAGTTCCGCGGATTGAACTTGGCACAGCAGTAGTGCCAACCTACCCACGCCACCCCATGATGTTGGCGCAGCAGTGCCTCACGGTGAATGCCGCAGTGAGCGGCCGGTTGTGCTTGGGAATTGGGTTGAGTCACAAAATTGTGATTGAGAACATGATGGGCATGTCGTTCGATAAACCAGTACGACACATGCGTGAATACCTCACTGTTCTCGCTCAGATTGCACAAACATCGAAAGTGTCATTCAGGGGCGAGGTGTATTCAGCTCATGCAGATGTTTCCGTTCCTGGTTCGCAACCATTTTCTGTTGTAGTTGCTGCACTTGGCGAGCAAATGCTTCGCGTAACTGGCGCGCTTGCCGATGGCACTCTTACCTGGTGCACAGGGCCAGCCACATTGTCGTCGCACACCATTCCTACACTCAACCGTGCAGCCGATGAAGCAGGAAAGCCAACACCGCGCGTCATTGCGGCGTTGCCTGTATGCGTCACCGAAGATCGCGCAGGCGCTTTAGCCCGCGCATCGCAGGTTTTTGCTATTTATGGCCAACTCCCTAGCTACCGCGCCATGCTCGACCTTGAAGGTGCAGCAGGGCCAGCCGACATTGCCATTGTGGGAAGTGCTGCAGAAGTATGTGAACGAGTGAGTGCGTTGCGCGACATTGGCGTCACCGACTTTGGAGCGGTGGAATTTGGTGGTAACCCCGATGAAACAGCCGCTACTCGTGCTGCCATGAAGTCACTTTTGTAGGAGAGGTCATGGACTATTCCGGTTATCAATTAGCACGTGTAGAAGTTGTCGATGGCGTTGCTTCAGTTGTCATCAACAATCCACCCATCAATATCTTTGATCTTCCGCTTTATGGCGAGATGGCAAAACTTGCAGGTGAACTTGCCGTCGATAACGACGTGCGCGTAGTCATTTTGAGTTCCGCCAACCCCGACTTCTTCATTCCGCACTTCGACGTGGGTCTCATTTTGCAAATTCCACAAAATTTGCCCACACCCACTGAACTCAATACGTTCACCAAAATGTGTGAAGCCTTTCGCGAAATGCCCAAAGCAACCATTGCGGTTATCGAAGGTCGCATTGGCGGCGGGGGAAGCGAACTCGCGCTGAGTTGTGACATGCGTTTTGCGTTGCGAGGTAAAGCAATTTTCAATCAGCCAGAAGTTGCTCTGGGCATTATCCCCGGCGGAAGTGGCACAGTACGCCTGTCGCGTTTAGTGGGGCGTTCGCGAGCATTAGAAGTGGTACTTGGTTGTGACGATATCGACGCCGATACTGCTGAACAATGGGGTTGGGTCAACCGAGCATTCAATGCAGACGAGCTATGGCCCTTCGTCAATCGCATGGCACAACGCATTGCATCTTTCCCGCCAGCAGCGGTGCAAGAAGCTAAGGCTGCAATTTTGCGCAGCGACCACAACATTCACGACGAACTCTTGGAAGAGGCGATTGGCTTCAACAAGTTGCTCGCCGACCCGCGTGCACAAACTGCAATGCAAAACTTTATGGAACGCGGTGGCCAAACAAGCGATGGAGAAAAACGCTTAGGTGAGCTTGCGGGCGAATTGGGCTAACGGCCCTTTTTAGTGTTTGTTAATGGAAACAGGGCTGGGCTGATACGGCTTGTTCACTAGGTCGAAGAAGTCGTTTCCTTTGTCGTCGACCACGATGAATGCTGGAAAATCTTTCACTTCAATTTTCCAAACTGCTTCCATGCCAAGCTCTGCGTATTCCAACACCTCAACTTTGGTAATGCAATCTTGAGCAAGACGCGCAGCGGGGCCGCCAATTGAACCCAAGTAGAAACCACCATGTGTTTTGCAAGCATTTGTTACTTGCGCAGAGCGGTTGCCCTTAGCAAGCATGATGAAGCTGCCACCTTGTGCTTGGAACTCATCAACGTATGAGTCCATGCGACCAGCGGTAGTGGGTCCGAATGAACCCGACGCCATGCCAGTAGGTGTTTTTGCTGGCCCTGCGTAGTACACGCAGAAATCTTTCATGTACTGCGGCATGCCGCCACCAGCGTCGATGCGCTCTTTAATTTTTGCGTGCGCAATATCGCGTGCCACCACCATGGGGCCAGTGAGCATGACGCGAGTTTTCACAGGGTACTGCGACAACTTTTTGCGAATGTCGCTCATGGGTTGTGTGAGATCGATTTGCACAACTTCACTGGCAAGTTGGTCTTCGGTAATTTCAGGCAAGAAACGTGCAGGGTCGGTTTCAAGTTCCTCGAGAAAAATGCCTTTGGCGGTAATTTTGCCTACTGCTTGCCGGTCGGCACTGCATGAAACTGCAAATGCAACCGGGCAACTTGCACCGTGGCGAGGAAGACGCACTACACGTACGTCGTGGCAGAAGTACTTACCGCCGAATTGTGCACCGATTCCTGTTTGTTGGGCAAGCTTCAACACTTTTTGCTCAAGTTCGACATCGCGAAACGCGTGGCCAAGTGCACTGCCGGCAGTGGGGAGTGAATCGAGGTAACGAGCGCTGGCTAGCTTTGCTGTTTCCACTGCAATTTCCGCAGAGGTACCACCAATAACAACAGCAAGGTGATACGGCGGGCAAGCTGCTGTGCCGAGAGTTTTCATTTTGTCGAACAGCCAAGGCAAAAGTGCCTTTTCATTCAGCAGTGCTTTGGTCTCCTGGAAGAGGTAACTCTTGTTTGCAGAGCCGCCACCCTTTGCCATGAAGAGAAACTTGTATGCATCGCCATCGACAGCAGAAATTTTGATTTCAGCCGGAAGGTTGTTGCCAGTGTTGACTTCGTCGTACATGTTGAGCGGAGCCATTTGGCTGTAACGCAAGTTGCTGGTGAGATATGTGTTGTAAATACCGCGTGCAATTGCTTCTTCATCGCCGCCGCCTGTGAATACGAATTGGCCCTTCTTGCCTTTCACAATTGCCGTACCGGTGTCTTGGCACATTGGCAAAATTCCACCAGCCGCAATGCTTGCGTTCTTCAAGAGGTCGAGAGCAACAAAGCGGTCGTTATCGCTTGCTTCGGGGTCATCCAAGATGTTGGCAAGTTGTTGTAAGTGGCTGGCGCGCAGGAGGTGAGCAATGTCGCGCATCGCTGTGCTTGTGAGCAGTGTGATGGCACTTGGCTCAACGCGCAGAAAAGTTCCTGCGGGAGAATCGAAGGTAGAGACACCCTCGTTTCCGAGGTAGCGGTAAGTAGTGGTGTCGGGGCCGAGGGGGAAGATCTCGGTGAAGTCAAAATCAGCCATGCCTCTACGGTAGGGGCTAGAGGTCTACTCGCGCACGTTTGGATTGGCTGGCCACGAGTGTTTGGGGTAACGCCCGGCCATTTCCTTGCGCACTTCAGCCCACGAGCCCGCCCAAAAAGCAGGCAGGTCGCTTGTCACTTGCACGGGACGTTGAGCACGATAGGCAATAGTGAACTCGGCGCCGTTGTTCAGTGTGACGCGCTCGGGGGCCAGGGCATCGAGCTCGCTGCCAAGGTGCATGGGGAGCCCACTGCGCAAAATGAGCGCCACGTTCAGTGCTTCAAGGTCGCTGCGCGATGTGCACCCGGCAAGATAGGGCTCAAGCCATTCATCGAGGCTGGCAAGCAAGTTCTTGTTGCTCCAGTCGGGCCACTCGTTGTTGCGTGAATGGAGAAAAGCAACACGTTGGCGCAACGAGATGGCGTTGTCGTTCCAAGTGAGTGCTTGCAAGCTCGTTGCACGAATCCGCTCGATGAGCGCGGTCGTTGTTTGCTCACTGGGCTCAGGCTTTTGACGCACGGTGCGTAGACGCATGCCGTCGAGCTTCCACTCAATATGACGTATGAGGTCGTTTCGTTCACGGTCCCATACAAGTTCATTGCTCACCGTCATGTGCTCAGCGAGTTGGTCGGTGATGTCTTCTTGCGAAATTGATGCGGCAAGGCGAATACGGCTGTTCTTTCGATCGCCATCGAGGTCGGCGGCAACAAGGAATTGCTCTTCGGCGAGATGCGCGTTTTTTGGCATCCATGCTGCAGCTCCACTGCGCAATTGAAATTGACCACCAGCAGTTTTGCGCACAGCGAGCCAATCGGGATACGCGCGCAAGAGAAGCTTGCCAGTTTCATGAACTACAACCGATTCGCTTGAACTATTCATCCCGTGCACGCGGTTGGCCCTACTCAGCAAATCACGGGCCTGGTCGCGCACGCGAGCACTTGCACGACGATCAATGCGGTCGTCACTGCTCATTCCATCGACACACTCAATGCGCCATGCCAGGTCTTCAGGAACGTTGTCGCGTAGTCCGCGAACAATGTCGCGTTCTTCAAGCAAGCAGGCGAGCAAACATGCTGTCCACATTTCTTGTGGTGTTGCACTCATCACCATTGCTCCTAGTCGAGGGTGCAGAGGAAGCGAGAGCATTTTCTTACCGAGTTCGGTAATAGAGCCTTCACTGTTGAGAGCCCCAATGAGAGTGAGCAACGTGCGTCCTTTTTCAAATGCAGCTGCAGGTGGGGTGTCGAGAAAGGCAAGGTTCCGAACATCTACTCCCCATGCGGCGAGTTCAAGAGCAACTTGAGCGAGGTCGACTTGCAAAATTTCTGGTTCCACTTGTGAACGACGCGAGCCATGTTCTGCTTGTGGCCAAAGCCTGTATGCCGTGCCATTGCCGAGTCGCCCAGAGCGACCTGCACGTTGGTGGGCACTTGCTTGGCTGATATTGACCGTGGTGAGGCGCGTCATGCCGGTACGCGGGTCGAACCGAGGTGCACGAGCAATGCCCGAGTCAATTACCACGCGCACGCCATCGACAGTGAGCGAGCTCTCGGCAATATCGGTGGAGAACACAATGCGCCGTCGTCCGGGTCGACTGGGGGCGAGTGCCGCATCTTGTTCCTCTAAGGAAAGAGCACCAGCAAGCGGGAAGAGATCTACGGCCCCTTCGGTCACGCTTTCGGTTGCAGTAATAGCGCGGCGAATTTCGCCAATGCCTGGCAAGAAAACCAAAATGTCACCTTCGGTTTCGCGCA
>JAPKZV010000169.1 GCA_026393585.1 Actinomycetota bacterium | reverse complement strand
CACGCTCGATATGTATGCGGCGGAACCGTCGAGCATGACGGCCGCAGGCAAAGCGCTCAATCTCAATGTTGGTGGAGTCGACGACTGGTTCTTGCCTTCTCTTGATGAAGCACAGCAGATTGCAACGCAATGCACAGTGATTGGTGACTTGTCGTGTTCGAATGTGGGCTACTGGACTTCGACCGAGATGAGCTCATCTCAGGCTTGGAGCCAAAAGATGAATGGGACACGTCAATACCCTAGTAAAGCTGCGGTCAACCAGTACACGAGACCTGTGCGTTCATTTCGTGTTGCTTCGGCACTGGCAGTAACTGCTGAGCCAGTAGGAAGCACATCGGGTTCAGCTTTAGCCACTCAGCCAGTTGTTCGGTTGGTAGATGCTTTGGGGAATACGGTGACGACATCGACTGCATCGGTGACGGTGACCGCATCAGGTGGCACTTTGGGTGGAACAACAACGGTCACTGCTGTCAACGGTTTTGCAACGTTTACAAACTTGACACACACAACTGCCGGAACGTATACGTTGACATTTGCTTCAACATCACCCACGACTTTAACTTCGGCTACTTCAGCAAGCTTCACCACAAGCAGTTGATGTCTGCCTCCCAACGACTTCGTTTGCCACTCCGTTGTAAATTTTCTGTAGGCGTGTACTAAACCTGACGTATGAGGTTGAGGGCTTGTCTTGCAGTTCTCTGTATTTCTATGTGCCTTGTGGTGGTTGCCGCGCCTGTTGGTGCCTCTGCTCGAACATGCGCCGTGGGTGGCGTATGCAAGGTGGGCGATATTGGGCCAGGTAGTGGAACAGTGGTGTACGACGCAGGCGAAGTGCAATGGTGGGGCAGGTACCTTGAAGCGTTGCCTCTCACTCAGGGGCGCGGGTTGCCGTGGTCAGTGAAGACAGAGGAGTCGGCATACGCAGGTGAAACTATTTTGCGACAAGGCATTGGGTGGGGTCGCGAAAATACGACTGCAATTGTTGCGCAAAATGGTGAAGGAAAATACGCCGCGAAGTTTGTAGATGATTTCTCGGCGAATGGTAAGAGCGACTGGTTCCTTCCGGCGCGCGATGAGCTTGATGCGGTGTACAACACAAGCGTCATTGTGGGTCGGCCCAAAGTTTTGCCGATGCCATATTGGTCGTCATCGGAGAATTCGGCCAAGTATGCGTGGTATCAACTCTTTCAAGATGGCACGCAATTCACCGATGAAAATAAAGTAGGCCAGAGTATTGGCAACAAGCAGCTGCGTAAAAGCCAAGTGCACATAGGGTCAAGTTTTCCCTCGTTGCCTTTTCATCTTGTAGCCATGAGGTCGTTTCCTGTTGGCACGGGAGTAAAGCCTTCTGCTTCGTCAGTAACGATGACCGGCAATTCATGTACGAGTATCGGGCCATGTGTAGTGGGTGATGTTGGACCAGCAGGTGGCATTATTTTCCACGATGCGGGGCCACGCAGTGTTGGCGACAGATACTTCGAGGTTGGTCCGGTGGAAACAGAAGTTGCCGGAATTCCTTGGAAACCATTGTCCTTTAACGATGTAAAGACACCTCTATATATCGGTACTGCTAAAACATCTGCAAAAGCACAGCGGGTGCTCGCCAAAGCCTTTGGAATGGGGGAAGCCAACACTTCGACAATTGTGCAGAAGTATCGCGGTGGGAACTACCCAGCAAGGTATGCAAGCAGGTTGGTCTTTGGTGGCTTTGACGACTGGTACTTGCCATCGAAAGAAGAGTTGCGACTGGTGTATCGCACTTTGGGCACTACAACTCCACGCCTGGGGAGCTTTGGAAAGAGCTTTTATTGGTCATCGAGCGAATATGACCTCAAGAACGCCTGGACGGTGATTTTCAAAGACGGCCAAGAATTCGATAGGGAAAAGTGGCTTGTTCCCAACTCTGCAACCGGTATGAAGGCGATACGTACTAGGCCAATCCGCTCCTTTGGCTAGGGTTTCATCGATGCTTGCCGCGGTTGAAGAACTTCTCAGTTTGCCCCTGCAAGACGTTTACTTTTGCGTCCTCGACCTTGAGACCACCGGCTCTTCAGCAAAGAATGGTGGCATCACGGAAATTGGTGCAGTGAAGTATGTGGGTGGCGAGGAAGTAGCGCGATTCAACACGCTCATTAACCCTGGACATGCCATTCCTCCCTTCATTGTGTTGCTCACGGGCATTACCGACACCATGGTGCACAATGCGCCTCCTATAGAAGAGGTACTTCCCGAACTGCTCGAGTTCATCGGCACGTCGGTGTTGGTTGCGCATAATGCGCGCTTCGATGTGGGATTCGTCAATGCTGCTCTCATTGAACACGGCAGAGCGCCCCTCAAAAACCTGGTGATCGATACGGTGTCACTTGCGCGGCGCTTGGTGGGGTCAGAAGTGCCTAATTGCAAGTTGGGTACTTTGGCTGCAAGTTTGCGATTGAAGCACCAGCCTTCGCACAGGGCGATTAATGATGTTCTTGCAACCGGCGATTTGTTGCATTATCTCATTGAGCGAGCATCTGGCTTCAATGTGGTCACGCTCGATGACCTCATGATGCTTCCGTCATTAAGTGCGCACCCCGAGTCGGCAAAGCTGTCGCTTACCCAAGATCTGCCACGTACGCCAGGTGTGTACATGTTTGTTGACGATGCAGGAAAGATCCTCTACATAGGCAAAGCAACGAATCTGCGCAGCAGAGTGCGTAGTTACTTTGGTGCGGGGGAGACGCGCAAAAAGGTGGGTGCACTTTTGAAGTTGGTGAAGGGCGTGCACTTCATTGAAACACCCGACCCGGTGACTGCCGAGGTGTTAGAAATTCGCCTCATTGGAAAACTGCGGCCCCGGTACAACTTTGTGGGAACACGTAGTGAGAAGTACTGCTATGTGCGCCTAACGACCGATGAAGAATGGCCACGGCTAGTGGTAACAAAGGTTCCTTCTGCAAAAGGGATATCGGTGGGCCCCATCTCAACACGCACAATGGCAAGAGAAATGATTGAGGCCATTGAATCGGTGGTGCCATTGCGGCGTTGCACAGTACGCATGGGGCGTAACTATGTGGCGTCACCCGATGCGCCCGTATGTTCAGCTGCGCAGTTGGGCCTTGCCCAGTGCCCGTGTTCGGGGTCGGCCGACCCGGTGAGTTATGCGGAAATTGTGCAAACGGTGGCCGATGTACTGACACAACAGTCGACACATGTTCTTGAGTTGCTTGATGGAAAAATGAAAGCGCATTCTGCTGCACGGCAATTTGAAGATGCGGCTCTCATTCGTGATCGCATTCAG
>JAPKZV010000108.1 GCA_026393585.1 Actinomycetota bacterium | reverse complement strand
GGCGATGTTCCTGCCGACATTTTGTTGAAAGGCGGGCGAGTGCTCTCGCCAACGACGCGTGAATGGGTGACCACCGATCTTGCCATTGCCGATGGAGTAGTGGTGGGGTGGGGTGAGCGTGATGCCCATGAAATCATCAATGTCGATGGCGCTTCTTTGGTGGCTGGTTTTGTTGATGCACATATGCATTTGGAGTCGTCAAAACTCTGGGTCGATGAATATGTCAAAGCAGTGTTGCCAAATGGAACCACTGCGGTTGCTGCTGACCCACATGAGATTGCCAATGTGGCTGGTCTTGAAGGAATACGTGCACTGGTAGATGCTGCGGAAAAAATGCCGTTCACATTTGGTGTAGCAGCATCGTCGTGTGTGCCAGCGTCTCCTTTTGAAAGTGCGGACGCTGCATTTTCTGCTGCCGATGTCAAAACAATTATCGACGAGTTGGGGGCTATTGGCGTTGCAGAAGTAATGAACTATCCGGCTGTCATTAATGGCGACCCCATGTTTCGCGACATCATTGCTTCTGCTGGTTGGCGCAAAGTAGACGGTCATGCACCGGGCTTGCGCGGTCGCGCACTCGATGCGTATTTAGCTGCAGGCATTGAAAGCGACCACGAATGTTTCGCACTCGATGAAGCGCATGAAAAACGCCAAAAGGGAATGTGGGTTTTTCTGCGTCAAGGCTCGGTGTGCCAAGACCTTTTAGAGCTTTTGCCAACAGTGTTGAGTCATGGGCCGATGTGTACAGCCTTTTGCAGCGACGACCGCGAGCCCGACCTCTTGCGCGATGAAGGCCACATTAATCATTGCTTGCGTTTGGCTGTTGAAGGCGGGCTCAATGAAATTGACGCGCTCATCGTGGCTTCATTTTTGCCGGCGATGTATCACAACTTCTTTCATCTCGGTCAACTTGGGCCGGGTTATCAGGCCGACGTCGCCGTATTCGACTCGCTGCAAGGTTTCAAACCCTCACTTGTATTGCAGCGCGGAAAAGTAGTTGCGCGTAATGGGGTCATTGAACCTGGTGCAGTGCCCGTATTGGAAGCACCACAAAGTTTGTACAACCGTGTGCGCTTGCATCATGTGCCAACAGCAGCAGAACTCACTATTGACGAACCGGCAAACGGCAAAGCACGCGTTATTGGTGTTACCTCAAAAACCGTTCGTACAAAGTCGCTCATTTTGGATGTGTCTGATGCGGAAAACGACATTGCGCGTATTGCTGTTGTAGAGCGCCATAAGGCAACGGGCCGCATTGGTCTTGCCTACGTTTCTGGCTATGGCATTCAGCGCGGTGCAATTGCATCAACTGTGGCTCACGATGCACACAACATCATGGTGGTGGGTGCGCGCGATGCAAGCGGCCCTGCCGATATGTCGGTCGCTATTGCGCGCGTTGCCGAAATGGGTGGCGGGCAAGTGGTAGTGGTCGATGGCAAGGTTGTTGCCGAAGTTGCGTTGCCAATTGCTGGGCTCATGAGCCCGAAACCATTGCTCGAAGTAGCTGGTGAAATCGACCGCGTAGTGGAAGCCGCTCGGGAACTCGGCATCACGCTCGATGCACCTTTTATGGCGTTGTCGTTCCTTGGGTTGTCGGTGATTCCCGACCTCCGCATCACCGACCATGGGCTCATCGACGTGAATGAGTTTGCCGTCGTCCCCGTCTCCCCCTAACCCAAGTGTTCTCGGCGCCGTATGTATCGCTTTTTGCAACATTCTGCGCCGAGAAATAAAAGAAGTGTTGAGCATTCGCTCCGTAGGCTCAAGGGATGTCCGTACCTCTGACCCCCATCACACTTGAGGGTCGTTTTGTGCGTCTCTTGCCACTAACGAATGCACATGTGCGCCCACTGTTGTCGGCTGCCTCTGGTTCTCGTGAAAGTTTTCAGTACACCTGGGTGCCTGAACCAACTACTGCCGATATCACTCGTTACATCAGTGCAGCAGTTGCAGCCTTTGAAGCAGGAACCGCGCATCCGTTTGTAACCGTGCGCATCGATTCACCCGACACGGTTGTTGGTTCAACACGTTTTATGAATCTTGAGTATTGGCTAGATGCAACTGGGCATCCGAGCACACGCGATTTTCCCGATGCAGTAGAGATCGGTTCAACTTGGTTGTCGCACGATGCCCAACGCACTCAAGTAAATACCGAGGCAAAATTGTTGATGCTCACCTACGCTTTTGAAACGTGGGAAGTACAACGTGTTGTCTTGCGCACCGATGCCCGTAATGCAAAATCACGAGCAAACATCGAACGCATTGGCGCACAGTATGAAGGCACACTGCGCCATCACATGCATTCAACCGATGGCGACAACAACGGGCTCCGGAACACGGCCACCTATTCCATCATTCGTGAGGAATGGGACGCAGTGAAGTCGAGCCTGAACTCAAAACTCGCCGAGTAGGAAAATACGCGCCCATTTCTCGGCGCGAAATGTTGCAATTTGCGGGACACACGGCGCCGAAAACCCTCAAATGTAAGGGGCTGTTCACCTTCCGTTCACCAAGGAGTTAGCGGGCTCCTTCTTTGCACTGCGAAACTTTCTACATGTCTACTGTGACCGTTGAAAAACCAACGGATGATGGGCCAGTGCGCCGGGTAATTACAACCCAGCGAAATGCCTCCGATAAGAGATTTCGAAGAGTGGTTACTGCTGGAGCACTGTCAACATTTCTTGTGCTCGCACTCATTGCTAGTTTTCTTTTTTACCGCGGTTTTGAAATTTTTAAAGAGTTCGGCTTCGGATTCCTCACCACCTCAACGTGGGACTCAGGAAGTGGCGATTCGCTTGAGGGAGCTTCATATGGCGTGGCTGCAATGTTGGTGGGGTCAATCATTGTTGCAACGATGGCGATGATTATGGCCCTGCCATTCGTCATCGGAACATCGCTCTTTCTTGAGTACTACATCGGCAAAAAATTGCGGACGGCATTGGTAGCAATCCTCGACCTGATGGCCGCTATCCCTTCCATTATCTATGGGTTATGGGGCTACTTGGTACTCATGCCAAACGCGGCCGGATGGGCTGAATCAATTAACAAATATTTCGGCTGGATCCCGATTTTTAAAGTCGATGTTGAAAATTTTGATGCATCACCTTTTATCTCTGCCCTAGTGCTCGGGCTCATGATCATTCCCATTGCAAGTTCAGTGACCCGCGAGGTGTACTCACGTGCACCACAAGATCAAATATCAGCTGCGTATGCACTGGGTGGTTCTCGGTGGGGAGCTCTCAAAGCAGTGGTTTTGCCATTTGGCAAGAGCGGCCTGATTGGTGGCATGTTGCTTGGCTTGGGGCGTGCTCTTGGTGAAACCGTTGCTGTTCTGCTCACGCTGAACCTCGTGTTCGAAGTGAAATTTCAAGTTCTGGCAAGTGCCGGCGGAAACGTTGCTTCGCTCATTGCGAGCCGTTTTGGTGAGGCTGGACCGTTTGAGGTGAAAGCGCTCATGGCCGCTGGTCTTGTTCTTTTCTTGCTCACATTGGTCGTCAATTTTGGTGCTTCGATAATTGTGAGCCGTACCTCAAAGGTGTCGCAATGAGCAATTCAGTACTCCCAACAACACTGCACAATGTGAAACCTGAGAAGCCTTGGATCAATCGAAGGCAATCACTTCAGGAAGTGGCACGCCCAGTTGCTATCGCAACGGCTGTAGCAACAGCCATTGTTCTTCTGACCGGTCTTGCGGGTCCATTGGGCTTTTACGTTGCTTTTGTGCTGTCATTCATTGTCGTTTCTTTCGTTGACGGCATGCGGCACGACAAAGTAAAAGCAATCGACAAAGTAATGACGACTCTCGTTACGGCAGGGTTTGCCTCGGCCTTCATTCCCTGGGCTTCAATTTTGCTCACCGTTTTCAAGCGAGGCGCATCGGCAATTTACTTTGGTTTCTTTACTAACGATATGTCTATAACTGCAGCCGATGATGAATTGGGGATGGGCGGCCTTTCGCATGCATTGGTTGGTTCACTTCTCATCTTGTTGATGGCGTCTCTCGTTGCCATTCCATTTGGCATCATTACTGCGGTCTACATCACGGAAATTAAGGGAAGGTTCAGCGGCGTAGTGCGCGTTGTTGTGCAATCAATGAGCGGTGTGCCATCGGTCGTTGCTGGTCTCTTTATTTATGCAATCGTGGTGTCGCGGTTTAGCTTCAGCGGTCTAGCTGGCGCATTAGCTCTCGCCATTCTCATGTTGCCAACGGTTGCGCGCACATCCGAAGAAGTGTTGAAACTTGTTCCGGAAGACTTGCGGAGTTCTGCATATGCTCTCGGTGCATCGCAAACGGCAACGACCTTCCGAATTGTGTTGCCCACCGCACGTTCCGGGCTCATTACGGCCTCAATGCTTGGTCTTGCTCGAGTTGCTGGTGAAACTGCACCACTCATTTTGACTGCGTATTACACGGCTATTTACTCATTGAAAGTAACCGGTCAACCGCTTGCTTCATTGCCAATGTATATTTTCCAAAACTTTTCCACTGGCACCGACACAGCGCTTACTCGCGCGTGGGGCGGAGCTGCAGTTCTTTTAAGTTTTATTTTTATTCTTTTTATTTTTGCGCGCATAGCGGGCAGAGGGTCAAGGAAGTAACGCCATGGAAAATGACGACATCAATCTCATAGCAAATGCTGCACACACCGGTTCTGTCACAGGAGGAAACGTTTTGGACGAAGGTCGAGTAGGAACGAGCGGTTTGCAAACAAAAGGCATTCACGTTTGGTTCGGCAAACATCATGTGCTTGAAGACATCTCATTAGATTTTCCTGCAAACAGCGTGACGGGTCTTATTGGGCCATCTGGTTGCGGCAAGTCAACTTTCCTTCGTGTGTTGAACCGCATGCACGAGTTCATCCCAGGTGCCGCTATGGCAGGCGAAGTTTTCCTCGACGGTGAGGAAATTTATGGTCCGAAAGTTGATGTCACTGCAATGCGGCTCAAAGTAGGAATGGTTTTCCAGAAGCCAAACCCATTTCCTTCTATGACCATTGCCGAGAACGTTCTCGCTGGCTTGAAATTGGCAAACATCAAGGTGCAAGACAAAGACAGCCTGCTTGAAGAGTGTCTTACACGTGCCGGCTTGTGGAAAGAAGTAAAGGATCGTTTGAAGTTGTCGGGCTCTTCGCTCTCCGGTGGTCAACAGCAGCGCCTATGCATTGCTCGTGCTCTTGCTGTCAAGCCCAAAGTGCTCTTGATGGATGAGCCCTGCTCGGCGCTCGACCCTGCATCTACGTTGAAAGTAGAAGAAACCATTGTGCAGTTGTCATCCGATATGACCATCGTGGTGGTAACGCACAACATGCAACAAGCAGCTCGCGTTTCCGACTTCTGTGCATTCTTCTTGTCTGATGGTGGACCTGGACAAATTGTCGAAGCCGACCGCACGGCCGTCATCTTCAGTTCGCCGTCCGACCAGCGCACTGCCGACTATGTGCAAGGCCGCTTCGGCTGACCCAAATCGAGTTTGCCCAGAGTTAACTTTGGACACCCCAAAGCGTTACTCAATTCACCTTTTGGCTTTTCATTGATCACGTAGGTTTCCTCTTGTAACCAACCCCTACACGGAGGAAAACACATACATGAAACTGTCAAAGAAGTTTGCTGTTGGTCTTGCGGCCACAGCGCTCGTCGGATCTCTCGGGATCTCTGCAGCATCTGCAGCAACAATTGTTGCCGGTGGCGCAACTTTCCCACTCAACCTTATGGAGTCATGCCGCGCTTCGTTCGCAGGCGATTCAACAGCTAACTCGGCAGGTCATAAAGTCGACTACACCGGTGTTGGTTCGGGCACTGGACGCTCGAACTTCTTTAAAGGTGACTACAAGTTCGCGATGTCAGACTCGTTGTACAAAACATCTGACACCAGCTACCGCACGTCCTTCGTTTTCATGCCACTCATCGCTGGTGCAATTAACGTCGCTTACCGACTCGATGGAGTGAAGCCTGAAGGAACAGTTTTGCAAATGTCATCTTCCACTGTTGCAAAAATTTTCGCAGGCCAAATCAAAACTTGGAATGATGCTTCAATCAAAGCTGACAACCCAGTTGCTGCACAGCCAAAACTTCTCGGTTTGAATGGGCAAGTAAAATTTACTTTGGCTAAAGGCAAAAAGGCTACACAGGCACTTTTGACAGCTACTTTGACTTCAAAGGCTGTCACCAGCAAAACAAAGAACCTCATCATCACCTCCAGTATTGATGGTGGTAAGACTGTGAAGAAGATCTACAACAAGAAGCCAAAAGCAGGCAAGATCACTTTGACCGTTCCATACGCAAAGGGAACCGTCTATTCGATCACACTCGACAGGGCTCTTGTTGGAACAGTTTCGATAGATGCAACTTCAGTAATTCTCCCTGATACACCAATCACCGTTTACAAGCGCAAAGATACCTCTGGTACCACAAACAACTTTGCTAACTACTTGAACAAGACCGAGCCAACAATTTGGACCAAGGCAACAAATGATGCATTCGACAGTGCATTCCCTGGAACGGTTCCTACCGATGGTTCGTTCGTAGCAGCCCAAGGTAACGACGGTGTTTCTAACGGCGTGATGGGCAAAGATGGCGGAATTGGTTATGCGGAAGTTTCGTTCGTCAACGAGCGCCAAACTGCTGGTAAGCCAATCGTGTCAGCAAAAATCAAGAACGGTGCTGGTGAATTCCTTGCCGGCAGCTCTGCTGGAGCAGCGTTGGCTGTTGGTGCAGCCGCAATCGACTCGACAACCGGCATCGTTACCTTCAAATACGACAACACAGTGACTGGTGCATACCCAATTACTGCAGTGTCGTACGGAATGGCTAACACCGCAGCTTATGGAACCTCAGCAGACAACGCCATTGCGAAAAGCTACGTGAACTACGTGCTCGACACATGTGCTCCAGAAGTTGCGGAAATCAAGGGTTACGCCGCACTTCCAGCAAGCTTGGTCACCATCTCTAAGGCAATTGCTGCAAAGATCGGCGCATAAGTACTAGGTACTGAATAAGCAATAACTAATTAGCTGCTACCGCAGTGGTTGAAGTCTCTGGTGAGGTTTCAGCTACTGCGGTAGTTTGCGTTTCAGGCACAGTTGAGGAAGCGTCTATCGATGTTGTTGTTTCCACCGTGGTGGGTGCAGGCTTTTCTTCAGTGGTGGTGGGCTCAGGTTTGCTCGGCGTTTCTTTCGGCAGCGTTGATGTGGTGGTGACAATGACCCAGCTCACATCGGGCCACGGAATGCTGGTTTGACGAGGCGGGTCGCTCGGGCGCTGCAGAATCCACGTTGTGAGAGAAGCCCCAAAGACAACTGCCGAGGCGATGGTGGCGCGACCTATGCGCCTCATGGTGCGCCCTCAATGGCAATGCGATGACGAATCTCGCGAGCTACTTTCCATTGCTGAGCGGGAAGTGTGCGTCCAGCAAAGCGCAGTTCAATCGTTTCCGCGCCAATATCTTCTACGCCTGAAACCACAGGTTGTTCCAATATGAGTGGTGCCCATTCAGGGTCGTGAGAAATGTCGTGGCCAATACGGTTGAGCATTTCAATGGCAGCATCGAGGTCGGCTTCGCGTGAGACGGGAATGTTGATGAGCACACGCGCCCAATCGCGCGAGAGGTTCACAGTTTGACGCAGGCCACCATTTGCCGTCGTCACGAGGTCGCCATCGAAGGTGCGAATTTTGGTGACGCGCAACGTGACTTCCTCAACGCGGCCTTCAATCCAACCCACATGAACGAGAGGGCCAACACGCACGACGTCGCCTACACCGAATTGGCGTTCGGAAATAATGAAGATTCCGGCAAGTACGTCGCCAACGATTTGTTGAGCGCCAAAACCAAGCCCTGCGCCGACAATGGATACGAGTGGCACCACTGCAGCTGCTGGCAAGTTGAGGAGCAGAAGAGTCCATACAAAGGCCACTGTGGCAATGGTGAAGTTGACGCCCCAGCGGGCTGCGCCGAGAAGAGCACCTTGGTAGGCGCCCACTGCGTTGTGGTCGAGTGGGTCGGCTGCCGCGCGCTGACGTTTGAGGCGTTCGGCTTGAAAGTTAGATGCCAGCCCAACGGCCCGAGTAAAAAAGAAGGCCCCAGAAGTGATGGCCACAATGAGTAGCCCCTCGTCGCGCAACCAGTTCCAGGCCCCCGTTGCTCGCTGGGCTGCCATTAAAGAAATCATCTGCGCTTCAGCATAACGAGGTGCAAAGATGGGCAGGTGACACAGGAATCGCTTGTACTTGGCACTTGCCACCACGACTGCCCCGATTCATGTGGCTGGCAAGTGACCGTAGAGGGCAGCGTGGCGGTCAAAATGCGGGGAAACCCTGCGCACCCGTACTCGCAAGGGGAACTGTGCCCCAAGGTCAACCATTTTGTGGAGCGGGTATACAGCCCGCAACGCATCACAACGCCGCTCGTGCGCGATGGCGCAAAAGGTGAAGGTGTCTTTCGCGAAGCAACGTGGGAAGAAGCATTGGCACTTGTTGCGCAAAAAACTCATGAATTGCAGATGTCGTCACTCGACAGGAGGCTCTTTGCGCGCATGGGTTCTTCGCAAACGGTAGGAGCGCTCTGTGGGAGTGTTGCTAAAAATGGCTTTGCTGCAACAACGGGTTCTGCGCGTAGCACCAACCCCATGCAGATTGTCGATGCGCAGTACATCGTGTTGTGGGGAACCAACACACGACTCACCAACAGGCATCTCTGGCCATTTATTGAAGACGCGCGCAACAAGGGTGCAAAAGTTGTGGTGGTTGACCCCATTCGTACCATAACGGCCGATGAAGCCGACTGGTTTATTCAACCTTTCCCTGGTACCGATACCGCATTGATGCTTGCCATGATGCACGTCATTATTCGCGACGAATTATTTGATGACGAGTTTGTTGCGCAACACACTGAAGGTTTTGCGGAACTATGTGCAGAAGTTGCCGCGTGGACCCCTGAGCGTGCAGCGGCAGAGTGCGGTGTAGAAGCAGCAGACATTGAAGCTTTCGCCCGCGAATATGCAACTGCTCAGCCAGCTTTCATTCGCACCATGATTGGTGCTGAGCATCGCGAAAACGGGGCGATGCTGTTTCGCACCATGGCGTGTTTGCCAACACTCACAGGTTCTTGGAAGCGTCGCGGTGGCGGGTTATCGCGCAGTGTGGGCTCATGGTTTAATGACTATGTTGATGATTCGGTATTTGACGTTGCTCATTTATCGCAAGGCAAAGCACGGCGCGCTTTGCCATTTACGCAACTGGGCCAGGTGCTCACCGATATTTCTTTAACTCCGCCAATATCGGTGCTTTATGTGTGGAATGGCAACCCCGTGCTGACCTGCCCCAACAGCGCACTCACACGTAAGGGATTAATGCGAGAAGATCTTTTCACCGTGGTGAGCGAGCAGTTTCTGACCGACACCGCAAAATATGCCGATGTGATTTTTCCTGCAGCGATGCAAATAGAGCAACGCGATGTAGTGCCGGCATGGGGGCATTTGTATTTAGGTTGGAATGAAGCCGCAATTGCCCCCGTGGGTGAGTGCGTGCCCAATACGGAACTCTTCCCGGCATGGGGGCATTTGTATTTAGGTTGGAATGAAGCCGCAATTGCACCCGTGGGTGAGTGCGTGCCCAATACGGAACTCTTCCGACGACTTGCCTCTGCAATGGGGTACACCGAACCAGAGCTGTACGAAAGCGATGACTCACTGATTTCTTCAGCACTGCATGGATTAGACATTGAACAATTAAAGCGTGATGGTTTTATTGCATTGCCCAACTCCGACGAAGTGCTTTTTTCAGATGGTGTGTTTGGTAGTTCGTCTGGAAAGGCACAGCTGGTGAGTAAAGATCTTGCTTCTCGGGGTCTGCCATCTGTTCCCACCTATGTGCAGTCGTCGTCGCGCGCGGGTTCGCCGGAGTTCCCTTTGGTGCTGCTCACACCAAAACAACAGACACGTTTCTTGAACACCAGCTATTCGCATTTGCCTCAGCACGGGCCGCGTGAAGAAGGGCCATATGTAGAAATGTGTGCACGTGATGCCACTGCGCGAGGTTTAGAAAATGGGGCGGAGGCACGAGTAGCAAATGGACGCGGCGAGATGCTGTTGCCCGTCAAAATAAGTACTCGTTTGCCTCAAGGTGTAGTAGCAGTGCCCTTTGGTTGGTGGGATCAAAGCCATGCAAACATGAGCAATGTGAATGACTTAACGAGCGATGCGCATACCGATTGGGGTGGTGGGGTGAGCTACCACGACACGTTGGTACAGGTGTATTCGGCGTAACGTCGTTTTAAGAAAAGTGTTATAGGAGATTTATGAACGATGTTGATGTCGTAGTAATTGGCTCTGGTATTGCTGGCTTGGCTGCTGCAAATAGTGCGTGGGAAAATGGTTTAAAGCGCGTACTCATTGCCGAAAGCGAAGGAGTCGTTGGCGGTTCATCGCGACTCTCTGGAGGCATTGTGATGGGGGCGCCAACGCGTTTTCAAGAAGCTGCTGGCATTAGCGATACGGCCGATGCTCTGTTCAACGACTACATGGCAATAAACCAGTGGATGGTTGAAGCCGGCGTTGTGCGCACGTATTGCAATGAAGCGGGGGCGGCGGTCGATTGGTTAGGTGACCTGGGCGTGCAGTTTCACGATGAGCTCATTTTTGGTGGCGGCGAAATAGTGCCACGTTGTCATTGTGCAGTGAACAATGGTCAGGGAATCATTGATGCACTGCATGCCAAAGCACGTGAGCGCGATATTGATATTGCACTTGGTCAACGAGTGAACAGATTACTTGTTGAAAACGGGCGAGTGGTTGGTGTTGCTGTTGGCGACGATGAAATTCGTGCTGGCGCAGTGATTGTTGCATCTGGTGGTTTTTCCTTAAACAAAGATCGCCTTGCTGAGTTATACCCAGCAGCGGCAGCGATGGGCGACTGGTTGTGGTACATCGGAGCCGATGGTGCGCGCGGTGATG
Organism: Actinomycetota bacterium; assembly: GCA_026393585.1. Classification (GTDB taxonomy): domain Bacteria; phylum Actinomycetota; class Acidimicrobiia; order Acidimicrobiales; family Ilumatobacteraceae; genus F1-20-MAGs119. The sequence goes on along the minus strand of JAPKZV010000108.1, from coordinate 583 downwards.
CGCTCGATTTTGTTGAACCGCTCAATGCACAAATCATTGGGCACAATCGCGGTTTGCGTTTGTTGCACCCCAACTTCATTAATGCTGTTGAACCATTCCTTCCGGGGTGGATGGTGTTGGTGAATAAGCATGGCCAACGTTTTGGAACTGAGTCGGCCCCATATGGTGTGATGGATGGTTTTATGCGTGCGCAAGGTGATGTTGCATACGTTATTTTCGATGACCTCGTATTGCATCCGGAACGTGGGCCACAAGTTGCAACGTATAAGCAATCAATTCCTGGACGCGGCGCCGAGCGCCACAATGCAAACTGGAATGCAATCATGGTCGAAGACATGGTGAAAGCTGGTCGCATTAAATCGAGCGACACTATTGAAGGCATTGCGAAAGAACTTGGTCTTCCTCAAAACAAACTTGCAGGAACCATTGCGCGTTACAACGCAGGTGCGCACGCAGGTGTCGACGATTACAACAAAGAAGAAAAGTTTTTACGCCCACTTGAGTATCCACTTTTTTACGGTGCAGAAGTGCGCCCTGCAACATTGTGTTTCACTGCAGTGGGTATGCGTATCGATAGTCAAGC
>JAPKZV010000037.1 GCA_026393585.1 Actinomycetota bacterium | reverse complement strand
TCGGTGTTCGCCGAGCACGCGAAATGAGCTTCACTGGAAACTTCATGGACGCAAACGAAGCTTATGAATACGGATTAGTGAACCACGTCGTGCCACATGCTGAACTAATCCCCTTCACTCGCAAAATAGCGCTCGACATTATTGGCAATGAGCAAAGCGGTGTACAAACCATCCGCAACACATATTCCCTCACCACCACCGATGCTGCTGCTTGGACAGCGGAGGCAGCCGAAGCAAAAGCATGGCGCAAGCGTTCATTCAGCGCCGACGCAGTTGCAGAACGGCGCGACAAAATCATGCAGCGAGGTCGCCAGCAATGAGTGAGTCAAGTCTCTTCCAGCATCGTGTCCTTGTCGTCAATCAAAAAGCAAAACTCATTGAACTCACAAACCAGTATTCGGTCTTCGATGAAAATGGGAACAACATCGGTCACGTGAATCAGGTGGGTCAAAGCAAAGCAAAAAAGCTTCTACGACTCGTGAGCTCAGTAGATCAATTTCTCACACATCATTTCGACATCACCGATGCCAGCGATTCTCTCGTCATGTCCGTTACACGACCTGCGAAAGTGTTCAAGAGCACGGTACTCATCAACGACTCAACAGGCGCTGAAATTGGTCGTATTGTGCAAGAGAATGTGTTTGGAAAAATTCACTTTGCACTCGAAGCCGGGGGCGCAAAAATTGGTGCAATCAAAGCTGAAAACTGGCGAGCATGGAATTTTGCTATTGAAGATGCCAGTGGCCGCGAAGTGGCTCGTATTACCAAAAAGTACACAGGACTTGCGCGCGAAATGTTTACCACTGCCGATAGTTACGTGGTGGAGATACATGAAATTCCGAGTCAACCGCTTCACTCTCTCATCATTGCTGCAGCACTCAGCATCGATACTGCACTGAAGCAAGACTCAAAGCTTTAAGCAAACGCGACTCTTTCTGCGCAGAGCTACAAGTTGGCTTTAGCGGTTACGTTCTACCTCTGCATGAACTTCAATGCCACCACGCGGGCGTTGGGTGAGTGCAACACGAACAAACTCTGGCTGCACAGTGGTCATGATTTCATCGGCAATTTCAGCAGCTAAAGCTTCAGCAAACACGGCACGATCGCGGAATTTCCATAAATAAAGTTTCAAAGATTTCGACTCAACACACGACTTCCGCGGACGATATTCAATGACCACCACCGACACATCGGGTTGCCCAGTAACTGGGCACACCGAGCTCAGTTCATCGGAGGTGAAGCGAACAAGCGTGACGTGTTCAGGCGCAGGAAATACCTCAACATGCTCGATGGGATGGCGAACGGTTTGACCGAGAACTGTGAGTTCCATAGTGCAATGCTAACGCCGCTTATGACGCGGGCAAGAGTGAACTTAAAGCAATTTGCGGGCGTGGGCCAACATGCGAAATGACCTCTGCCGACGCAATATGCCCAAGGGTTGCACAAGTATTCAGGTCCATTCCACGGGTGTATCCATAGAGGAAACCTGCCGCATAAAGATCGCCCGCACCGGTGGTGTCGACCACCTGGGCAACGGGTTGCGCTGGCACTTCTATCACTCCATCTTTGGTGACAACAACCGAACCATGTTCACCACGAGTAATGGCAGCAACAATGCAGTCTTGGCGCAATTGAGTGACAGCAAATTCAAAAGTATCGGTTTCATAGAGCGCTAAAAGCTCTGCTTCGTTTCCAAAGAGAATATCTATTTCATCTGAGATGAGTGCGCGAAAATCGGCACGATGGCGATCAACACAAAATGAATCGCTCAAGGTCAGCGACACCTGCCTGTTGTGTTGGTGGGCGATTTCTGCAGCGCCTCGAAAGGCAATTTTGGCCTCTGGCTGATCGTACAAATAACCCTCTAAGTACAAAACTGCACCAGCAGCAATGGCGCCATGATCAAGGTCTGCGGGAGTGAGCAAGGAAGAGATACCAAGGAACGTGTTCATGGTGCGTTGCGCATCGGGCGTCACAGCAATAATGCAGCGCCCCGTGGGAACCGAGTTGCCACCTACCGGACGCTTGAAGTCGACTCCAACCACCTGCATATCTTTGGAGAAAGTGTCACCCAAAGTGTCTTCAGCAACTTTTCCGATGTATGCAGCACGTCCTCCGAAGCTTGCAATACCGCACATTGTATTTGCAGCAGACCCACCGCTCATTTCAACACCGCCGTGCAACGCTTCATACAGTGAAACTGCTCGATCGGTATCTACTAACGCCATCGAACCCTTAGCGAGTTGCTGCTGCTCTAGAAAAGCATCATCGGTCTGGGCAATAACGTCGACCAAGGCATTACCCAGCCCAACGACGTCGTAGGAAATTCCAGGATTGTTGGTGAGGTCACGGGGAACAAAAGTGATGTCTGACACGGTCACTTACCGTAGTACCCCACAGACCCATTGACCACTAACGTCCTAGAGATGGAGAACAGCACTTCCCCCCACCTCGCTCAGCCATACCGACTCCCGCGCCACATTGTTCCGACCCGATACGACCTGCAGCTCACACCTCATCTTGCTCAGGCCACATTCGATGGAACAGTTGTTATTGCTGCCAACGTGTTGGCGCAAGCACCAGAGATTGTGCTCAATGCTAAGGCTCTCACCATTCACGATGTTCAAGTAAATGGCCTCGATGCCCACTTCTCGCTGCACAGCGAAACCGAGCGTCTCGTCATCACCCCAAGTTCGACCGTAGAAACGGGAACCGTCAGCATTTCCATTTCATTTTCTGGCGTGCTCAACGACTCTTTACGTGGCTTTTATCGTTCCACATACACCGACGAAAATGGCACTGAGCAGGTCATTGCGGCAACACAGATGCAGTCAACCGATTGTCGGCAAGCTTTCCCATGCTGGGATGAACCCGATTTCAAAGCCGTCTTTGGCATTACTTTGGTGGTCGACGAACAGCATTTGGCAATTTCTAATGGCGCCGAAGTGAGCCGCACCCCCGCCACACCTGGTCAAGTATCAGTGCGATTCGCCGACACGATGTCGATGTCTACCTACATCGTTGCTTTTATTGTGGGCCCACTCGAAGCAACACAGCCTATTGATGTTGACGGAACTCCATTACGCATCATTCACGTTCCGGGCAAATCACATCTCACCGACTTCGGCAAAAGAGTTGGTGCATTTTCATTGAAGTGGTTCCAAGACTATTACGGCATTCGCTACCCCGCAGCAAAACTCGATCTCGTTGCGATGCCCGACTTTGCTGCAGGCGCTATGGAAAACATCGGATGCATTACGTTCCGAGAAGTACTCCTGCTTGTTGACCCCGAAAAAAGTACGCAAATGGATCAGCAACTTGTTGCCGATGTTGTCTCACACGAAAATGCGCACATGTGGTTTGGCGACCTCGTCACCATGAAGTGGTGGAATGGCATTTGGCTCAACGAAGCTTTCGCCACATTTATGGAAGTAGCTGCAGTAGATGCTTTCGCTCCGCAGTGGAAGAGGTGGACATCATTTGGCCTCGAGCGCAGCGCCGCTTTTGAAGTTGACTCCTTAGCGAGCACTCGCCCCGTGGAGTTCCCTGTGGAATCTCCCAACGACTGCGAAGGCATGTTCGATGTACTCACCTATCAAAAAGGCGGAGCGCTCTTACGCATGCTCGAGATGTACCTTGGCCAAGAAGAGTTTCGTGCAGGTGTCAGCAAATACTTACGTGCCCACGCATATAGCAACACCGAAACAAACGACCTGTGGGACTCCATAGAGGCAAGCACTAAAGAGCACAACGGCGATGCGCCAGTGCGAGCACTCATGGATTCATGGATCTGGCAACCTGGGTATCCCCTCATTTCAGCGTCGCTACGCAACAACCAACTGCATCTCAAACAACAGCGTTTTTCTTTCGATAACACCGCATACGACACCGTGTGGATGGCGCCTGTTCACCTACGCAATGGAAAGTCACGTGCGCAAAGTGCTGAATCGAAGGTTCTGCTTTCCACCCCAGAAATGCTCGTAAATCTGCCGCATCCGAATGACCCAATTGTTGTTAACGCAGAAGGGCACGGTTTTTATCGTGTTGCCTATTCTCCCGAATTGCTGCGCCGCCTCGATGCAACAACTATTCGCGGACTCAGCGTGATTGAGCGATACAACTTGGTTGACGATGCATGGAATGCTGTTGTTGCCGGACGACTGGAAGCAATTGATTTTCTCAACTTCGTGAGCGGCTTCACCGATGAGCGCGATCTTGCCGTATGGCAGGCCATCGCCATTGGCATTCGCGGTTGTGGACGGCTCTTGCCCGGCCACCAACAAGGCCCAATCCAACAACGCATTGCCGCTCTTGCTGGTCCGGCATTAAACGACATCGGGTGGGAACCCAGCAACGATGAAGATGACCTCCGCGGAAAACTACGTGGCTTACTCATTGTTCTGCTTGCCTGTGATGCCGGCAATATTGATGCGCAAAACACGGCGCGGGCACTATTTACCCAATCAGAGGCGGGGCAACAAGTACATCCTGAAGTGCTTGCCGCTGCAACCACTGTTGTTGCATCAACCGGAGGTGAAAGAGAATTTGAATTCTTCATCGAGCGTTTCAAAAATGGAGCGCTCCCCCAAGATCAGGAACGCGCTCTTTATGCTCTTGCCGACTTTCAGTCTCCTGAGCTCATTACCCGTGCATGTGCCTTTGCATTTTCTTCTGAAGTAAAGACGCAAGATGCTCCATTTCTCTTGAGTCGCATTATGAACAACCGTGAACACGGAGAAATTGCGTGGAACATTGTTCGCGAACGCTGGAGCGAGGCAAATGCTGCATTCCCCGTGAGCACCATTGTACGAATGGTCTCGCCTGTACGTGTGCTCAATACTCCACAACTCCAGGCAAGTGCAGCAGAGTTTTTTGCGAGCAACCCCATTCCTCAATCGGCAAAAATGCTTGAACAAATTTTGGAACGGCAAAGAGTGAATACCGCATTACGCCAGCGCGAAGAAACTCGCTTGCGCGCAGCACTTACCACCACGACAACTCCGTAGTTCACTCAGTGCGTCTCATTCCTGCAATACACCGCCGAGATGCAGGAATTCTGATTTCAGCACGCGCATTGCGAGGTTTTATAGATGGCCTCGTATCTACTTTATTACCCACCTATTTTGCCTTTATCGGGCTCAACAGCTTCCACACTGGTGCAATTATTACTGCCACCCTGTTTGGCTCTGCGCTCCTCACGCTCCTCGTTGGCCTCATGGGTCATCGCCTTCAAAGGCTGACCCTGCTCCACATCGCATCAGCAGCAATGATTGCAACTGGCATTGGGTTCGCTTCGGTCACTTGGTTTTTGATGCTGTTTATTGTTGCGATTATTGGCACTATCAACCCTTCCTCGGGTGATGTCAGCGTCTTTTTACCAACAGAACAGGCTTTATTGCCGGCGACTGCTACCGACGAACAGCGCACCTCTCTTTTTGCAAGGTACACCTTGGCCGGATTCGGTGCAGGAGCAATTGGTGCACTTTTTGTTGGCATACCAAACGTGCTCCATCGTCATCATGTGATGTCTGAAGCATGGTCGTATCGGACTGTGTTCCTTCTCTACTCGCTCATTGGGCTGGCGCTCTATTTTCTCTATTCACAGTTGAGCCCTCAATTGGCATCACACCCCGTACACAAATCACTCCCTCTTGGTGAGTCTCGGAAAAAAGTGGTTTCTCTCGCGATCCTTTTCAGCCTCGATTCATTTGGTGGCGGATTTGTCGTTCAAGCACTCATAGTCCTCTGGCTGCAACATCGATTTGAGTTATCACTTGCAGTGACTGGAGCAATATTTTTTTGGACCGGATTGTTGTCAGGGTTCAGTGGACTTGTAGCAGTCCATATTGCACGTCGTATCGGTTTGGTAAAAACAATGGTTTTTACCCACATCCCGGCAAACGTTTTTCTCATCACTGCCGCATTTATGCCGAATGCTTGGCTCGCAGTTGCATGTCTTGTATGCCGTAGTGCCCTGTCACAAATGGACGTTCCCATTAGAACGAGTTACGTGATGGCTATCGTCACTCCCCCAGAACGAGCAGCGGCGGCGAGCCTGACGAACGTCCCTCGTAGTTTGGCTTCTGCTTTACCACCTCTTGGTGCAGGATGGATGCTTCAACACAGCACTTTTGGATGGCCCCTCATTGCCGGCGGCTCAATCAAAATTATTTACGACCTCTTGCTGCTGTACAAATTTCGCAACGTTTTGCCACCAGAAGAAATGTTTACGACCTAATTTTTAACGCGAGGCAGTTGCGACTAATTTGCCTTGAACAAATAACTCTTGCATCTCGCGTTTGAGGAACTTGCCCGCAGCATTTCGCGGTAGTGCCTCTTTCATCACAATGACATGTGTTGGAATCTTGTAGTTGGCAATTTTCCCATCGAGAAATGTCCAGATTTCTTCAGGAGTGAGCACCACGCCATCGTTTGGCAAAATCGCAACCGCCACTTCTTCGCCTAAGCGTTCATGAGGCACCCCGAAGACTGCAACTTCGTGCACTTTGGAGTGCTCGTAAATTGCACCTTCTACTTCCGCACAGAATATGTTTTCGCCGCCGCGCAGAATCATGTCTTTCACACGATCTTCTACGTACACGAAACCATCTTCATCAACACGGCCAATGTCGCCGGAACGCAGCCACCCATCAACAATGGTTTCTGCTGTGGCATCGGGACGATTCCAATATCCGCGAATGAGCGTGGGACCAAAGAACCAAATTTCACCGCGCTCGCCAACTGGCAATGGGCGCAACTGTTCATCGCGCACTTCTAGTTTCATTGGCAAGCATGTGCGTCCGGTGCTGGTGGGGTGCGAGATGTAATCGGCCCCTCTGTTTCCTGGACCAAAGGCATTGGTTTCCGTCATGCCGTAGCCCAGTTGTGGGCCGCCACCTTTGAAACTCTTGGCAACTTTGTCAACAAGTGCCGCAGGTGCTGGTGCCCCACCGCCGCCTATTGCTTTCATGCTCGACATATCGAAGTCACTAAAACGTGGGTGGTTGACGAGGTCCCAACTTTGCGTGGGCACGCCAACGAAGTTCGTTACCTTCTCGCGCGAAATGAGCTCGAGAGCTTTCTCGGCATCCCATTTGTACATGATGACCAGTTTCAAACCAGCCACCCAACAACTCATCATGACTGGGATACAACCAGTGACATGGAAGAGCGGCACGATGAGAATAAAGCTTGTTGGCAACGCATTCGGATCGGGTTTTGTTCCTTCACGAAGGTTGTCGACCGCGACACGCAAAGAAAAGCCCATGAGTGCTGAAATGATGGCACGGTGAGTGGAAACTGCTCCCTTTGGCCGACCAGTGGTTCCTGAGGTGTACAAAATGGTGGCGTCGTCGTCGGGGGAAATGTCGGCTCCTGGGTGCGCACTTCCCAACGGCAAATCTTTTTCCCATTGGCCTACGCCAGCAGGAACGTCGCCTTCAGCACGAACGAGCAACATGGCAATGTTTTGCTTTTGGCAAAATGAATATGCCAAGGCGAGTCGTTGGTCGTCACAGATGAGCACCTTTGATCCTGAGTCTTCGAGTGCAAACTCCATCTCGTCGGCGGTCCACCACGAGTTCATCGATACCGACACTGCGCCAATGGAAATGATGGCCGCAAACGACATCACCCATTCCGGATAGTTCCGCATAGCAACTGCGACACGATCGCCTTTTTTGATGCCATAGGTATTAACCAACAGGCAACTCAGCGCATCAACTTGTTGCATTGCTTCTGCGAAGCTCATGCGTTCGTCTTCGTACACCAAAAATGGTTTGTCTCCGTGTTGGCGAGCGGCCCCAAAGACATACCCCAAATGCGGCGGTGCATTTTTAAACACCTGCATTGTGATGCCATTGACTGAGGCATCAATTAATTCAAATGGTTGCCCT
>JAPKZV010000105.1 GCA_026393585.1 Actinomycetota bacterium | reverse complement strand
AAGTGCTCATTGCGCCTGCTGCAGGAGATACCCCGGCTGACGTGATCTTTGGTATTCAAGCCATCGTTGCCGCCAGCGCAGGAGGCGTTGGTATGCGCTATGCGCTCGAGCGCGCAAGTTGGGTTCTGCGTGAACGCCACTCCATAAGTGAAGAGCGTCGGCTCCAGTCGGCACAAGCTTTATTTTCTGCGCGAATACTGTCGTGGATGCCACTTGCCTTTGGCTCCATGATGGTCGCCACTAATGCCAATGTGCGAAATGTTCTGTTCACCACGCCCGTTGGTTTTCTGTGTTGTGCAGTTGGTGCAGCACTTAATTTTGTTGGTCGATGGTGGATGAAGAAGTTGGCTCATCGAAAAATTGACGCCACCGCTTCTGCCTTTATTGACTTCATCGACCTACTTGTGGTGCTCTTGAAGAGCGGAAATAGTACCCACCAAAGTTTTCAGGCCATATCACAGTGGTCTCAGCCACTTGTGCGCACCGCGGCAACTGAAGTACTCGCATCTAGTGAAACACACACCCGTTTCGTAGATGCTTTACCGTTGCTCATGAGCCACTTCGGCACTGGGGTGACGGGCGTTGTTAATGCACTTGCTGCTTCGGAACGTGATGGTCTGCCTCTTGCACCATTGTTGGAACGACTTTCACATGAAGCGCACAGCGAGCGCAGGCGCATCGCCCAAGAGGATGCAGCGAAACTTCCCATTCGCTTGTCTTTTCCTCTTGTGGTGTGCGTCCTGCCTTCCTTTGTCACTCTCACCATCGTGCCCATTCTTGTTGGGGCACTTTCCTCGCTCACATTGAGCTGATACACACAATGGAGGCACCATGATCTTTCACAGCAACTTCTACATTCAGCGTTTTGTTCAGCACATCTTCGGGCGCCAACACGACGACGACGGCCAAGCAACTACCGAATATGCACTCATTCTCCTTGCCGCTGCGGTCATAGCCGTGCTTGTTATTACATGGGCGACCGCGGGTGGCGGTGCGGGTCGCATCGGCGAGTTGTTCGACAATGTTTTCAACCAGGTGGTCGATAAAGCCAGCGTTGAAGTTGGCTAGCAAGAACGAAAAAGGGCAAGCAACAATTGAATTTGCTCTCGCACTTCCACTGCTTGTTGTATTCATCATGCTGATTGCCCAATTTGCCATCGTTGCTCGCCAACAACTTGCATTATGGGAAGTGGCACGCAATGCGGCGCGCTATGCCTCGGTTTCCACCGACCCTCAATTAGCCGCGGAGGAAATTGCTACACAGAATGGTTTTGCCCCATCGGCAGTTGTTGCCACCAACTCCGATGGCATTACCCAGGTTTTGATGACATACAAGGAAAACACGTCGCTACCGCTACTTGGGCCCTTCATCCCTTCGCTCACGCTGCGGGCACATGTATCTATGCTCACCGAGCCGTAACCGAAAACCGATATTGTCACCTCATGCAATTACGCGTCGAGACCATCTTTAACGAAGGCGTGGCGGTACTGCGTTTGAGCGGTGAGATTTCCTTGTCTACCTTGCCATATCTCAGTGACATGTTGAATAAGGCCACACAAGAGCACCCCAATGCTCCTTTTGTCGTCAACGTCAACGACCTCTCCATGCTCGACGATGCCGGTATTGGAATTCTGATGGGTTTCGCTGGAAAACTGCGCAGCGCCCATACTTCATGCGTTGTGGTGTGCTCTCAAGTGGGCATTCGTTCACGCCTCGCTGCTACCGGTTTCGACCTCGCAGTCAGTGTTGTTGACGACGCCTAATAGTAAATATTGATAAAGAATGCACCCGTAGTAGCACTGAGTGTGCAGCGGTCCTGAGTACCGTAATCACTATGGTTACACCGCAAAAATCTGGAATGAACGTGGTTCCGTCGCATGTGCTCATTGCCGAAGACGACCCAGCGGTGCGCTCCGCGGTGCAACGCGTGCTCGAGCTTGAGGGATACCGCGTCAGCATGGTGAACGATGGTGCTGCGGCACTTGCCTTTATTACGAAAACTCCACCCGATGTTGTTGTAATGGATGTGATGATGCCCTTCGCCGACGGCATGACCGTGTGTCGTGAAGTACGCACTCGCGGCATTCGTGTTCCTATTTTGCTCCTCACTGCAAAGCATGAAGTGAACGACCGCGTAGCGGGGCTCGATGCCGGTGCAGATGACTATTTGGTCAAGCCCTTTTCCATCGACGAACTTCTTGCACGCGTACGCGCTCTTTTGCGTCGTCGTGAGCCAGCAGGTGCAAACACGGTGCTCCGCGTGGGCGACCTCTCTCTCGACACTGCACGACGCGAGGTATTGCGCGGCGATCGCCCATTAAGTTTGACGAAAACGGAATTTGACCTTCTCGAAGCACTCATGTTGCGCACTGGTCTTGTTGTTACCCGTGAACAGTTGTACGAAGAGATCTGGGGTTTCGATTTCGAAACCGGTTCAAAATCACTTGATGTTTACATCGGATACCTGCGCCGCAAAACCGAGGAAGGTGGCGAGTCGCGGGTGGTGTACACCATTCGCGGAGTTGGCTACACGGTGAAGGCGTAAACATGAGTTTGCGATCACGTCTTGCCATTGCAACAGGTGGAATTGCCTTTGTTGCTGTGGGCACTCTTGCTGCCGGCGCCTACATCATTGCAAGCCATGAGTTACGTTCGCAGGTTGATGCATCGCTCTCGTCTCGCGCCAGCACCATTGTGCGTGAAATTAACCGCAACTTTGAGCAACCACGCTTTCCAGGCCGCATGTCTTCACCACTTGGGCCCACACTTTTACAACCAGAATTTGATGCCATTACTCAGGTCATCGGCATTAATGGAATTGTTTTAGCGAGCCTCGGACCATCTGTACTAGAAGTGCGAGCAGATGAACTCGCGCTGGCACAAAGCACAACCGACGGTTTGAGTTTGTTATACAACACCACGGTTGAGGGCAGTTCTTATCGTGTACTCACAGTTTCATTACCTAGCGGTGGCGCTCTGCAACTTGGTCGCGACATTACCGACATTGAAGATGCACGAGCAGGAATGCGCACCTGGCTCTTCGTATTTGGCTTTGGTGGAATTGTGATGGCTGCAGCAGCCGGATGGTTCATTGCTCGCCGCACAAGTAAACCTATTGAACAATTATCTGCCTCTGCAGTGGAAATCGCTTCCACACAAGACACATCACAGCTCATTGATATTAAGGCAAGTGGTGAGGTTGCCGACTTGGTTTCTAGTTTCAACACGATGTTGCAAGCGTTAGGCAACTCTGTCGCCCAACAAAAGCAACTGGTACAAGATGCGAGTCACGAGCTACGCACACCTCTCACCAGCTTGCGTGCAAACTCAGAACTCCTCGAGCGCCCCGACTTGCCACAACACACTCGCGAAGCAATTATTCACGACATTCGTGCCGAAATTGATGAGCTCACTGCGCTCTCGAGCGAACTCTCTGCACTTGCTTCGGACCAACGGTCTTCAGAAGACCCGGTTGCCGTTGATATTGCCGAAGCTGTACAAGAAGTTGCAGAACGTGCCCAACGCCGCTCGGGTCGTGTAGTGGAACTGCACAGTGCTTCGCCCGCACAAGTAATGGTGCGCCCCGCACAATTCGACAGGGCTATTTCGAATCTCATCGACAACGCCATCAAATTCAGCCCAGCGGAAAGCAAGATTGACGTGTTCATTAAAGGAACGCGCATTGAAGTGCACGACTCGGGTCCGGGTATTGCCCCCGAAGATCGCCAGTTTGTTTTCGATCGCTTTTACCGTGCAGCAGCAACACGAGCCATGCCAGGTTCAGGATTAGGGCTTGCCATTGTGAAGCAGTTTGCCGATATTCATCGAGCAACTACTTTTGTTGGTGCCTCAGGTACCGGAGGCGCGATGGTGGGGCTAGATCTAGCCCCGACCACCACTTGGAGCAGCGCTGCTCACACCGTCGGTGCGAAATGATGGGTCGTACTTTCGAAGCTCTGCACGCGAAATAATCATTTTGTGCACTTCGTCTGGCCCGTCGGCCAAGCGCAGTGAACGAATGTGTGCGTACATGCGTGCCAATGGGAAGTCTTGGCTAATGCCGCCAGCGCCGTGCACCTGAATGGCGCGGTCAATAATTTTGAGTGCCATTACTGGTGCTGCAACTTTGATTGCCGCAATTTCTGTACGTGCGCCTTTGTTGCCCACAGTGTCCATGAGCCAAGCAGTTTTCATCGTCAAGAGACGAATCATCTCAAGATCAATACGAGCTTCAGCAATCCAGTCTTGAATGTTTGAACGCTCTGCTACTCGCTTACCAAATGTGGTGCGGTTCAAAGCACGCTGACACAACATTTCAAGTGCACGTTCTGCTGCGCCAATGGTGCGCATGCAGTGGTGAATACGTCCTGGTCCGAGTCGTGCTTGGCTAATCATGAAGCCGTCGCCTTCGTTGGCAATGAGGTTGCTCACAGGAACACGCACGTTGTCGAAAATGGTTTCGGCGTGACCTTCTTGGTCGATGTAACCAAACACGGTGAGGTTGCGCTTCAACGTGACGCCTGGTGTATCGATGGGAACCAAGATTTGACTCTGCTGCTGATGCGGCGCGGCCTTGGGGTCGGTCTTCCCCATCACAATGAGAATTTTTGTATTGGGGTGAAACGCATTTGAGGTCCACCACTTGCGACCATTCAACACGTAGTGGTCACCATCACGTTCAATGCTCAGTGAAATATTGGTGGCGTCGCTGGAAGCAACAGCAGGCTCGGTCATGGCAAATGCTGAACGAATTTCGCCTTCAAGCAACGGGCGCAACCAGAGGTCTTGCTGTTCTGGAGTACCGAACATGGTGAGTACTTCCATGTTGCCGGTGTCGGGGGCGTTGCAGTTGCACGACTCAGAAGCGATGCTCGAACGACCAAGAATTTCAGCAAGAGGTGCGTACTCAGCGTTGGTTAAACCAGGCCCCCACTCTTTATGTGGTTGGAAAAGGTTCCACAGGCCGCGCTTACGAGCCTCTTTCTTGAGTTCTTCCATGATGGGAGGCTGGGCATGTGGGTTGCCAGCTTCACGCAACTGCTCTTCGTACAGTTCTTCATTGGGGTAGATCATCTCGTCCATGTAGGCGAGCAATTTTTCACGATATTCCAAGCAACGAGGTGTGAGTGCAAAATCCATGTCTCTACCGTACTGCCTCGCGAATGATGACTACGAAGGGAAACTAGCCCCAGAGGCTCTGAGGGTATTTTCCTTGTTCAACAAGTGCGGCAATTGACCCTTGAACGATCTCTTTGTCCTCTTTATATGTCACGCCAAACCATGTGGAATTACTTCGCAGCACTTTGCACGTGACGTGTTTCTCGGTAATGAGCTGACCCACGGTCAAGGGAATAAAACACTCGCTTTTCAATTCAGTTCCCGACGTGCGCAAAAACTCTTGGAACACACGGTCGAGGTGGTCGAACAACCGAGGGGTAAACCCCCACATGTTCATTGACACCGGTTCATCGCCAGTGAGGCTCAGCACGCTGCCATCGTCACGCGTGTACAGGGCTCCACTCCCCTCGCGGCTCAGGTTTGTCATCTCATCAATATGCGTGAGTAACGCATTTTCATTGGTTGTGCATACGCCTCGCGCCACGGAACCGTGGTCGGACAATGTATTACGCAGGGTGAAACCCACCATAGAAAAAGTGTTTGCGAATGAGTCGACACTCGACAATTCGTTGTTTAAAACTGCATACGACTCTTGGCCGTAAAAGTCATCGGCGTTGATAACAGCAAAGTTTTCCTTCACCACATCTGCTGCACACAAAATGGCATGCGTTGTGCCCCACGGTTTTTCACGGCCTGCGGGAACACTCCAACCGCTGGGCAATTTGTCGAGTGTTTGAAATGCATACTCCACATCAACTAAGTGTTCAAACTTTGACGAAACATTATTGCGAAAGTCGGCTTCAAAGTCGGGGCGAATGATGAAAACCACTTTGCTAAAGCCAGCACGCAGTGCGTCGAACACCGAATAGTCGAGAATCGTTTCTCCCGATGGCCCCATGGGGTCAATTTGTTTTAGCCCGCCATAACGCGAACCCATACCAGCAGCTAACACAACAAGGGTTTGGGGCATTCCTTAACGGTAGTACGTCGTGAACAACACGAGCGGTAATAACAATTTAAGGAGTTTTTGGTTTGCGAAAACCACGCCGGTCACTTGCTTTTTCACGTTCCCGTTGCTCTTCTTCTAATGCAACTTCTTCTGCAACGAGTCGTTTCATACTGCTCAGACGCAGAGGTGAAAGCGTGTTCGTGCTAATTGCATTTTGAACTGCACACTCTGGTTCATCTTCATGTTTGCAATCACGAAAGCGACATTTTTCCGACAACGCGAACACGTCGGCAAATGCTTTTTCAATGCCATGCCCGCTGGTCCACAAACTCAACGCACGCAAACCGGGCGTATCGATGAGCCAACCACCGCTTGGAATTTCTACGAGGTCTGCAGCAACAGTGGTGTGTCGCCCGCGTTGGTCGCCTTCACGCACTTCGCCCACATTTTGCACTCGTGCGCCCACAAGTGCGTTGACCAAGGTTGACTTACCTACTCCACTTGCACCTAAAAGAACAATGGTTTCGTTGTTGCTTGTGTATTGCCGGAGAACCGCAAGGGTTTCTTGTTGGCGAGAGCTCAACCCGTGCACATCGACATCGGGAGCAACCTCTCGCACCACTTCTGTGAGATTGGCGATTGTTTCTGCATGGACTGCATCTGATTTTGTGAGAAGAACAACAGGAGTTGCCCCGCTATCGAAAGCCAAGATGAGCTCGCGCTCAAGTCGCCGTGGGTTCACACCCGACGGTGCTGCATGCAACAAAAATACGGTGTCAAGATTCGCAGCAACAACATGCGATGTTGCGCGTGCGCCTTCAAATGATGCACGGCGAATGATGGCCGACTTACGCAGTAACACTTCGCTCACGCGTTCTTCATTTGTGTCGATGGTCACATAGTCACCCACCGCAACTTCTGCACCGATGTTTCGTACGCGCATTTCGCCACCATCGTGCGCCAAAAGAGTGCTCCACCCTCGGTCGAGGCGTTTCACGCGCCAGGCATGTGCGTTTCCTTCGTGCATTAGTACAAACGCTAATGCCTAATCCCATAAACTGTGACGAGTTCTTCTCGAAAGGCCCCTCATGTTGAGTTCCCTTGCCCGGTTTTGTGTGCGCCGTCGCCGCATTGTTGTTTTCGGAATTTGGATTCCCCTCTTTTTCATCGTTGCTGCAGTTTCGGGCGCAATGAAGGGTGACTTCCGCACCGACTTTGTGTTGCCAAGTAGCGAATCGCGCGAAGTTCAAGAACTCCTTGAAAAAGCAAACCCCAACAAAGCCGGCTTCTCGGCAACAGTGGTCTTCAAAAGCGCAGACGGTTTGAATGCTCCGGGACTCAAAGATGCAATGACCTCATTTCTCACACAGGTAGGAACTATTGAAGGTGTCGACACCATTAGCCCATACGACAACCCACAACAGGTGAGCCAATCGGGGAACATTGCCTTTGCCCGTTTAGATATCAGTAATAGAAGCCAGTCAGAAGGAATCACCTTCGCCGACAAAGTACAAGAAATTGGCGACACCACTCTTACCAAGGTCAGTGGTGTGCAGGTGGAATACGGCGGTGAAATTTTCGTGAAGTTCACCATGCCAGAAAGTGAAGCACTTGGCATTCTTGCTGCCATCGTGATTCTTGTTCTTGCTTTTGGCTCGGTACTCGCCATGGGTTTGCCCATTGGCACTGCACTCCTCGGTTTAGGTATTGCCGTCAGCACCGTCACCATTTTAAGTCATGCAACTTTGATGCCCGACTTCACCACTTCGATGGTGGCAATGGTGGGTCTCGGCGTAGGCATCGACTACGCGCTCTTCATAGTTACCCGATACCGAGAAGGCCTACAGGCGGGGATGTCTGTAGAAGATGCAGTGGTCGATGCAGTTGACACAAGTGGTCGTGCAGTTCTTTTCGCCGGCGTCACGGTCATTATTTCACTACTTGGCTTGTACATCATGGGCTTGTCATTTGTGCGTGGACTTGCCACAGGTGCGGCTATTGGCGTGCTTGTCATGATGCTTGCATCGGTTACTTTGCTCCCCGCACTTCTTGGCATGGTGAAACATCGCATCGATGTCACTACACGTGCTGCTATTGCTGCGCTCACGGTGGTTGTGCTCTGTGCCCTCGGTGCAATTATCTTCCACTCACTACCCGTTCTCCTCCTTGGTCTCGTTGGTGCGGCTGCCATTACAGCCCTGAGTTTTGTTTTTCGTTCGCTTCGTCAACCCATTCCAGTGCGTGTCACCAAAGCTCGTGAACTCACCTTTTGGTTCCGTTGGAGTCGTTTTGTACAACGTCGCCCATGGACCGCACTCATTTCCTCATCAAGCGTTTTAGTTCTTCTCTCTGTTCCTCTCTTCAGTATTCGTCTTGGCTTTGGCGACACGGGTAACCAACCAGAAGAAACAACAGCACGGCAGGCATACGACCTTCTCGCCGAAGGGTTTGGCCCTGGTGTGAACGGACCACTATTCGTCACCGTTCAAGGCGACACTGCAGCATCACCAGAAAAATTGATGGCATTTGCAGGCACTCTCTCACAAGCAGACAACGTTGCCTTTGCAACACCAAGCCCACTCAGTGCAGCTGGCCCATCAACAGAAATTGATGGACAACCCCTCGCTTTGGTGGTGGTCTATCCGAAGAGTTCGCCGCAAGAAAAAGAAACCACCCAACTCGTGCACACGCTTCGTGACGAAGTGATTCCGGCAACGGGCGTGACCGCAAAAGTGGGTGGGTTCACTGCCGCCAGTATTGACTTTGCCGATTACATCGGTGGCCGTTTGCCCTTTCTCATTGGCGCGGTTCTCATTTTGTCATTCCTCTTATTAATGGCTGTTTTCCGTAGCCTCTTGGTTCCCCTCAAAGCCGTCATCATGAACCTCCTTTCCATTGGCGCGGCATACGGCCTCATCGTTGCCGTCTTCCAGTGGGGCTGGGGCAAAGACCTCATCGGGGTCGACAAAGCAGGCCCTGTGGAGTCATGGGCGCCCATGATGCTCTTCGCCATCGTCTTCGGATTATCCATGGACTACGAAGTATTTTTGCTCTCTCGTATAAAGGAGGAATACGACCGCACTGGCGACAACGCATCAGCCGTTGCCGACGGCCTTGCCGCCACCGCCCGAGTCATTACAGCAGCTGCACTCATCATGGTGTGCGTCTTTTCGGCCTTCGTTTTGGGTGACGATCGCCAGCTGAAATTGTTCGGTTTGGGCATGGCTTTTGCCGTCCTCATCGACGCCACCATTGTGCGGATGGTTTTGGTGCCCGCCACCATGGAACTCCTCGGGTCACGTAACTGGTGGATTCCGAAGTGGCTCGATCGCATCCTGCCCAAAATTGACGTCGAGGGTCATCACCACGATTCTGAAACCCTTGCCGTATAAGGGTTTTATCCCTATGGCTTGACAAAGCCCTCTGAAATGACCTAGCAGATACAGACCATATGGGAAAACCACTCGTCATCGTCGAATCGCCTGCCAAGGCCAAAACCATCTCTCAGTTCCTCGGAAGCGAGTACATCGTCCGAGCCTCTGTGGGCCACATTGCCGACCTCCCCAGCAAGGGGATGGCGGTCGATGTAGACAACCATTTCAAGGCTGCCTACGAGCTCACCGAGCGCGGCAAGCAGATTGTGAAAGACCTGAAGGCCGATCTGAAGAACGCCACCGTGGTGTATCTCGCAACCGACGAAGACCGCGAGGGAGAGGCCATCTCTGCCCACCTCGAGGAGTATCTGAAGCCCAAGGTGGAGTGCCATCGCATGGTGTTTCACGAAATCACCCGTTCGGCCATTGAGCACGCTGTTGCCCACCCTCGCAAGATCGACCGTCACTTGGTTGACGCCGCGGAAACCCGCCGCGTACTTGACCGTTTATATGGGTATGAACTCTCGCCCGTTTTGTGGCGACGTGTGAACCGTGGTCTTTCGGCTGGCCGAGTGCAAAGCCCGGCGTTGCGCCTCATTGTGGAACGTGAACGCGAACGTATTGCGTTCAACTCTGCTTCCTATTTCGACATCGACGCGCTTGCCGACACTTCCCCGCAGTTCACCGCCCGACTCATTGCGCTCAACTCGCTGCGCATTGCAACAGGTAAAGACTTCGACAGCAATGGTGTAGCGAAAAGCGATGTAGTTGTTGTCAATGAAAAACAAGGTCAAGAACTTCTTGCAGGCCTCACCGGCAAGTCACTTACCGTCACCAGCGTGGAAGACAAGCCGTACCGCTCATCTCCTAAAGCACCGTTCATGACCAGCACCTTGCAACAAGAAGCAGGACGCAAGTTGCGTCTCTCGGGTCGCCAAGTGATGAGCATTGCTCAAAGCTTGTATGAAAACGGATACATCACTTACATGCGTACCGACTCGGTCACTTTGAGCGCCGATGCAATGGGTGAAGTGCGCGACACCATTCGCAGTACATATGGCAATGAAGCACTTTCGTCATCACCACGTATTTTCAATTCGAAAATTAAAAACGCACAAGAAGCACATGAAGCCATTCGTCCTACCTTGCCGATGCGTGCTCCAGAAAAAGTAGAAAGCAGCTTCAAGTCAAAACAAGAAGCCGCGCTCTACCGTCTCATTTGGCAACGCACGCTTGCATCGCAAATGGCCGACGCAACAGGCGTCACCGTGAGCGTGCGTCTGGAAGTAACAGCATCCGACGTCGCATCTTCGCGTTGTGAATTTTCTGCAAGTGGCACCACCATCAACTTCAAGGGCTATCGCATGGCTTACGAAGATCTTCCCGATGAAGATGCTGCCGACGACGACAAGGCCGATGCAAAAAATGATGAATCGGTGTTGCTCCCGGCGATGAAAGCTGGGCAATCCATCTCTGTTGCGCAGTACACCAGCAATGCACACGCAACCTCACCACCAGCGCGCTACACCGAAGCTTCGCTTGTAAAGAAACTTGAAGAACTCGGCATTGGCCGCCCGTCAACATGGGCTTCCATCATTTCCACCATGGTCGACCGCGGCGATTACCTGCGTAAAAAAGGAACAGCGTTGGTTCCTACTTGGACAGCGTTCTCCGTCATTCGATTGTTGGAAGATCACTTCGGCACACTTGTTGACTACGGCTTCACCGCTTCGGTGGAAGAAGACCTCGACGCCATTGCTCGTGGCGAACAAGGCCGTGAAGCCTGGTTGCAACACTTCTACTTTGGCGCTCTCGACCACAATGGCAAAGAAGTGGCCACCGACCTTGGCCTGAAGCGCATCGTTGCTAACAACCTCGACGAAATTGATGCTGCTGCAATCAACACCTTTATATTGGGCAAGAATCCAGCCGACGGTGAAGACGTCTATGTGAAGCCAGGAAAATTTGGCCCCTACGTGCGCAGCCTGGAAAACACTGCTGGCGTTCCCGACACCATGACCCCTGAAGATCTCACGTTGGAAGTTGCTTTAGAACTTCTTGCCGCGCCGAAAGGCGACGAACCCATCGGTCACAAAGATGGATTTCCGGTTTTTGCCAAAACTGGTCGCTACGGCGCTTACGTGCAATGGGGAACACCCGACAACTTGCCACCTGGGTTAGAAAAACCAAAAATGGTGTCGCTCTTTGCAACCATGAATGTTGAACGTCTCAGCATGAAAGATGCAGAGGACCTGCTCTCACTCCCGCGAACAGTGGGCCATGACCCGGCGGACGGCGAAATCATCACCGCCCAAAACGGTCGTTTCGGCCCCTACATCTCAAAAGGTAAAGACAGCCGTACTTTGCAAAATGAAGAGCAAATTCTCTCCGTCAACTTGGAAGAAGCTCTCGCATTATTGGCAACACCTCGAGTATTTGGTCGCGGGCGCGCTGCGCCGAAACCGCCACTAAAAGAATTTGGCAACGACCCCGTCAGCGGCAAACCTGTTGTTGCAAAAGAGGGTCGCTTTGGCGAATACGTCACCGACGGCGAAACCAATGCCGGCTTGAAGCGTGGCGATATTTTGCAAGACATGAACCCCGAGCGGGCATATGAACTCTTGCAACTACGCCGCGAATATATAGAGGAAAACGGTGGTGCGCCAAAGAAGCGTGGAGCAAAGAAAGTTGCAGCGAAGAAAGCCCCTGCCAAGAAGGCGGCTGCCAAAAAAGCACCCGCAAAAAAGGCTGCAGCTAAAAAAGCAACCGTGAAAAAAGCCGCTGCAAAAAAACCTGCTAAGAGCACCGACGATTCATGACCACTCGCGGCACCTACATTGCCTTTGAAGGGCTCGAAGGTTGCGGCAAGAGCACGCACGTCACTCGCCTTGCAGAAAAGATCAACGCTGTTGCCACTCGCGAACCAGGTGGCACTGCAATTGG
>JAPKZV010000162.1 GCA_026393585.1 Actinomycetota bacterium | reverse complement strand
CACCAGGTGGCGGGGTCTTTGGTGTGGGCATCGGGGCACTTGCTTCACGACTTGCCTTTTTCGCAGGACGCGCTTCATCGCTTGTGCGTTTTTGTGCCTGCACTCCACGTGTTGCTTTTTTACTGGTGGGCCCGCGCACTGGTGAGCGGTCGACAAATACCCAGCCCACATGTGGAACAGGTTTGCCACCCATGAGCCGACCTTCGTCGAAGAGCCACGCGTACTCACCATGAAACTCTTGGTAACTATCGTTCGAAATAATGGAAGCTTTCACCTTGTCGGCAATTGCCAACACAAATGCATCACCTCGCCCAATGGCACCGGCGGGAGGGGTGACCAACTCGTTGTTATTCACGGCGTCATCGAATTCAGCAACTTCTCGCTTATCAATACGATGACCGAAACTTGCGTCGACAACCACCGTAATTTTTGAGGTGGGGTGCTCGTCAATGAAGGCCAAGACCGCTTCGTTGAGCTGTTTCAGGCTCGGTGCGCTGCGGCCCTCGGTGGCAATATTGGACCCGTCGACCACCACGTGATGAGGGCTGCGTGGATGAGGCATAAGTTGTAGTCAAGCACCCCTTAGCTCTCTCTTCGTGGATCATTGCTCGTAGTATTGGTCACCGTGACTACTTCCTCATTTCGCGCCGTTTTCTGGGACTTCGGAGGGGTCATTTTGTCGAGTCCTTTCGATGCTTTTTTGCAATATGAGGCCCAAAAGGGGCTCCCCGAGGGGTTTTTACGCTCTGTGAACGCCACCAACCCCGATGCCAATGCCTGGGCGCTACTCGAGCGCAATGAGGTCTCGCCACGCGACTTCGATGCTCTGTTCCTCGCTGAAAGCACTGCCCTTGGCCACCCGGTCCCCGGAGCCGACGTATTGAAACTCCTTGCCGGCGAGATTCGCCCCGCGATGGTGCAGGCCCTCGACACAGTCAAGGCAGCTGGTTACGCCATGGCTTGTCTCACCAACAATGTGGTGGGTGGCGATGGTGCAACGCCCGAGCGACGTGCAGCAGTAGCGGCTGTGATGGCGCGTTTCGATGCTGTCATTGAAAGTAGCAAGGTGGGTTGCCGCAAACCTGAAACGCGGTTCTATGAAATTGCGTGTGAAACCTTGCAGGTGTCGCCGCATGAATGCGTGTTTCTCGACGACCTCGGTGTGAACTTAAAGCCTGCAGCAGCAATGGGCATGCACACCATCAAGGTCATCAACCCCGACGATGCGCTTGCAGCTCTCAGCGCAGCTTTACAACTGTCGCTTTAACGCAGCTTTATTTCCAGGCGTCGAGTGCGCCGTCCATGAGGTCGGCAAGTTCTTGTTGGTGAATAGCCATCGAACCAGTTGCAGGGCTACCCGACTCAACACGAGCCACATGACGTAGGTCGTAACCACGCTCTTTGAGGCGCCAAATGCGGTGCTCAACGAAGTGCCACGGCCCCATGTTTTCTGGCTCTTCCTGCAGCCATACCAACTCTTCGGCATTCGGATACTTTTCGATTTCCGCAACGAGTTGGTCGAGTGGGAACGGGTACAACTGTTCAATACGAACAACGGCAACAGGCGCATTGCGCTTGGTGCGTTCCGACATTGCATCCCACGCAACCTTGCCGCTGCAAATGACAACACGTTTCACCGTTTCAGCTGCAGGAGCAGCGACGTCGCCTAACACTTCTTCAAATGAGCCATGAGTGAAGTCTTCAATTTTTGAACGACTTTCCTTCATGCGCAATGGCTGCTTCGGTGTGAAGACAACAAGTGGCTTGCGGATATCTCGACGTACTTGACGACGCAACAAGTGGAAATACTGCGCAGCGGTGGTGGCATTGCACACCTGGATGTTGTCTTCAGCACACAACTGCAAGAAGCGCTCAATACGAGCTGATGAGTGTTCTGGGCCTTGCCCTTCGTAGCCATGTGGCAACAACATCACGAGACCGTTTTGTTGCCCCCATTTATCTTCAGCAGCAACGATGTATTGGTCGATCACAATTTGAGCACCGTTGACGAAGTCGCCAAACTGTGCTTCCCAAGCAACAAGTGCGTCGTGGTTGGCATGTGCGTACCCATACTCAAAACCGAGTGCGCCGTATTCCGACAACAGCGAGTCGTACACCCAGAAATTGGCTTTGTCGGTGGGAAGTTCAGCAAGAGGAACCCAGTTCCGCTCATTTTCGTAGTCGATGAGTGCAGCATGACGCTGACTGAATGTTCCACGACGCGTATCTTCACCAGTGAGGCGCACGCTTGTGCCTTCAAGCAACAGCGAACCAATGGCGAATGCTTCACCAACTGCCCATTCCACTTCACCTTCTTCGCGGAAGGTCTTTTCACGCAACTCGAACTGCTTTGCAAGTTTGGGATGAGGCGTGAACCCTTCGGGGTACTGCGTGAGCTTGGCAAAAATGGTTTCGATGACTGATCGATCGACACCGGTATTGACATGAGGAACCACGCCTGCAGGCAATGGCGGTTTCGGCGCCTTGATAGGCACAGGAGCATGTGCACGTGTTTCATCGAGCGCCGACTGCAACTTGCTTTGGTAGTCGAGGAGGTGCTGCTCTGCTTGGTCGACCGTGATGTCGCCACGCTTCACGAGTGTTTCTACATACATCTTGCGTGAGCTGCGATGCTCGGCAATGGCCTTGTACATGAGTGGCTGTGTGTAGCTTGGGTCATCACCTTCGTTGTGGCCCAAACGGCGATAACCAATGAGGTCGATGACCACATCTTTGTGGAACTTTTGGCGATAGTCGTACGCAATTTTTGCAACGCGCACGCATGCTTCTGGATCGTCTCCATTGACATGGAAAATAGGTGCCTGCACCGTTTTGGCAACATCACTTGAGTACACCGAAGAACGTGAGAACTGCGGCGCAGTAGTGAAACCAATTTGGTTGTTGATGATGAGGTGAATGGTTCCGCCAACGCGGTAGCCACTGAGGTCGCTCATTGCCAAACATTCAGCAACTAGACCTTGACCAGCAAATGCGGCGTCGCCATGAATGAGCAGTGGCAAAACGCTAAAGGCAAGCGGCGGGTTAATGCCGTCTTGTGCAGCGCGCACCATACCCATCACGATGGGGTCAACTGTTTCCAAGTGACTGGGGTTTGCGGCAAGTTCGATGTCAATGACATCGCCTTCAGCAGAGGTGAATTTACCGTGAGCACCCAAGTGGTACTTCACGTCGCCAGATCCTTGAACCGAATCGGGCTTGATGTGGC
This sequence comes from Actinomycetota bacterium, assembly GCA_026393585.1. GTDB lineage: Bacteria > Actinomycetota > Acidimicrobiia > Acidimicrobiales > Ilumatobacteraceae > F1-20-MAGs119. The sequence continues at coordinate 1,268 of JAPKZV010000162.1, read as the reverse complement.
CTTCGAACTCTTTGAAAATCTGGTCGTAGCTCTTCCCCACTACGTTGGCCAATACATTCAAACGACCACGGTGCGACATACCAATAACGGCACCGTCGAGATGCTCGGCGGCAGCGGCCGACAAAATGGTGTCGATGACTGGGATTGCCGTTTCGCAACCGTCGAGGCCAAAACGCTTTGTACCTACGTACTTTGTGGCGAGAAACTTTTCGAATGCTTCTGCAGCATTGAGGCGCTCCATGATGCGGTTTTTCTGCGACAACGACGGCTTGAAGGTGACCCCTTCCAAACGAGCCTGCAACCAACGCTGCTCTTCAGTGTTTTGAATGTGCATGTACTCAATACCGATGGTGCTGCAATAGGTTTCGCGCAATTCCGACAACAAGTCGCCGAGTTCTTGACGGTCGACGCCACCCACACCACCAGTGAGGAACGAACGTTCAAGGTCCCAAATGGTGAGCCCATACGTTGAAGGGTCGAGTTCGGCAGGAAGTACTGGCTCTTTCCAACGCAATGGGTCGAGGTCGGCCATGAGATGACCGCGCACACGGTGCGCACGAATAATGTTTGCCACCTGCATTTGCTTGTGCAGCATTTGTTCTTCGGTATCAGATGCGTTGTTGTCGGTACGCCACTGCTCTGCCTTATAAGGAACACCAAGGCTTTCAAAAATGTCGTCGTAGAACGCATGTTGCCCAATGAGTAATTCATGAACTCGCTTTAAGAACATGCCACTTTCGGCACCTTGAATAATGCGGTGGTCATAGGTGCTGGTAACCGTCACTACTTTGGAAACACCCAACTTCGACAATGCACGCTCATCGCTGCCTTGAAATTCGGCAGGGTAATCAATTGAACCCACGCCAACAATGACACCTTGACCAGGCATGAGGCGAGGAACTGACTGAACGGTGCCAATGGTGCCAGGGTTGGTGAGAGTAATGGTGGCGCCCTGGAAGTCGGTGACGGCAAGTTTGTTAGTTTTTACCTTGCGCACGAGTTCTTCATAAGAGTTGAGGAAGCCGGCAAAGCTCAACCCACCGGTATTACGCAAAACAGGAACAACAAGCGTGCGTGAACCATCTGATTTCGCTACGTCAACTGCCAAGCCCATGTTGACTTCTGGATTGCGAATGATGTGTGGTGCACCTGCGTCGTCGGTGGCATAACTGTTGTTCATTGCAGGCACTGCATCGGCAATTGCTCGCACTATGGCATAGCCAATGATGTGCGTGAAACTTACTTTGCCCATTCCACCGCGGCTCATG
>JAPKZV010000019.1:23391-37832 GCA_026393585.1 Actinomycetota bacterium | reverse complement strand
GCAGTGAGCACGTCTTTGGAAATCATGGGATCAATTGTTCCACCACAAAGTCGATACTCCTCGTTAATTGCACAACATCTTCTGGGTCAATTGCCGGGAACATGCCAACACGCAACTGATTCCGGCCCAATTTGCGGTACGAATCGGTATCGACCACGCCGTTGGCACGCAGAGCGGCATTAATGTCGCTGGCCTCAACACCCGTGAGGTCGATGGTTCCCACTACTGCAGAACGCTCGGCAGCATTGCGCACAAAGGGTTCAGCCCATGAACGCTCGGCGGCCCATGAATAGAGATGGTCTGCAGATTTTTGTGAACGTGCTGCACACCATGAAAGCCCACCATTTTTCAGCATCCATGAAATTTGTTCATCGAGCAAAATGAGAGTGCCCAATGCTGGAGTGTTGTAGGTCTGGTTGGCAACGCTGTTGTCGAGCGCGATTTTGAGATCGAGTGATGCTGGGCACCAGCGCTTTGATGCTGCAATGGAGTTGATGCGTTCAAGCGCACGCGGTGAACATGCAGCGAGCCACAAACCACCATCGGCTGCGAAACACTTTTGTGGTGCGAAGTAGTACACGTCTACTTCACTCGGGCTCCATGGGAGCCCGCCCGCAGCCGACGTTGCGTCGACAACTACTAATGCATCGTTGGCAAAGGCAGGACGTTGCAGTTTCATAGCAACGCCAGTTGATGTCTCGTTGTGCGTGAATGCATACACATCGACATCTTCTTTTATTGCCACCGGATGCGTGCCTGGTTCAGTAGAAACTATGACGGGTTGGCCAAGATGAGGAGCGGCGGCTGCAGCTTCACCGAACTTGGAAGAGAATTCGCCAAAGACAAGATGCTCGCTGCGCTCTTGAATGAGTCCAAATGTGGCGACGTCCCAGAACACGGTGGAGCCGCCATTGCCCATGACAATCTCCCAGCCGTCAGGCAAGTTAAATAATTCACTCAGGCCACTGCGCACAGAACCCACGAGGTTCTTGATGGGGGCTTGCCTGTGGGAAGTGCCTAAAAGTTGGGCTCCACGCGTGCCAAAGGCGCTGAGTTGCTCGGGGCGGACCTTCGAGGGCCCACATCCGAAGCGGCCATCGGCTGGTAAAAATTCTTGAGGAATGCGAATTGTTTGGGGGGAAATTGTGCTCACTGTGCAAGCATTACATCTATGACCTCTCCAGCAAAACACGGGCGCGTATCTGCCCGCCTTGCGGCCATTGCCGAATCAGCCACCCTTGCCGTCGACGCGAAGGCGAAAGCCCTGAAAGCCAAGGGCGAAAACGTCATTGGCTTTGGTGCCGGCGAGCCCGATTTCCCTACTCCAGCCCACATTGTGGAAGCAGCCGCCAAGGCCTGTTATGACGTCAAGAACCACCGCTACACGCCTGCAGCGGGTCTTCCCGAGTTGCGCGAAGCCATTGCAGTGAAAACCCTGCGCGATAGTGGCTTTACCTGCAAGGCCAGCCAAGTGATGGTGACGAACGGTGGCAAGCATGCAGTGTTCGTTGCCTTTGCAGCATTGTGCGACCCAGGCGATGAAGTCATTTGTCCTGCTCCGTTTTGGACCACCTACCCCGAGGCCATCACTTTGGCTGGGGGAGTACCGGTAGTTGTTGACACGACCGAAGAAACGGGTTTCCGTGTAACGGTGGAACAGCTCGAGCGCGCACGCACGCCGCGCACAAAAGTGTTGTTGTTTGTTTCACCCGATAACCCAAGTGGTTCTGTGTATCCGCCAGAAGAAGTTGCTGCCATTGGCAAGTGGGCAGTGGAGCACGGCATCTGGGTCATTACCGATGAAATTTATGAACACCTCACGTACGGCAAGCACCAGTTCAGTTCAATGCCAACACTTGTTCCTGAAATTGCTAACCAGTGCGTCATCGTGAACGGTGTTGCCAAGACCTATGCAATGACCGGATGGCGCGTGGGTTGGATGATTGGGCCTGATGATGTGATGAAGGCTGCAATTAACTTTCAGTCTCATTCCACCAGCAACGTTTCAAACGTTGCACAAATTGCAGCGCTTGCTGCAGTGAGTGGCGACCTTGAAGCCGTGAAGATGATGCGCACAGCATTTGAACGTCGTGGAAAAACGATGCACAAAATGTTGAGCGACATTGCCGGCGTCACTTGCCTTGAACCAGAAGGTGCTTTCTACTGCTTCCCACAAGTGCGTGGTTTGCTTGGCCGCACCTATGGCGGTGTCACTGCGCATACCACTCTCGATCTGGCCGACATTGTGCTCGACCAGGCGAAGGTTGCATTCGTTCCAGGTGAAGCATTTGGTGCTCCTGGCTATGCGCGATTCTCGTTTGCTTTAGGCGATGATGACATCGTTGAAGGCATCTCGCGTTTTGCGAATCTTGTGAGTTGAATTTTCTCTGATATAGTCACAACATCACAGCAATAGTTGTGAGATATAGAAAACAGCGAAGTCCGGTAAAAGTCCGGCACTGTCCCGCAACGGTAAAACTTTTCAGCGCAAGCTGTGGAAGGCAAGTCCGGTCGCCTGATCTATATGCGATTACCAGTCCTCGAAGGAAGGGCGGTCCGCGAGGTGGGAGAACCCCACCTTCGACCCACTCTTCTTTCTCCATCAATCTTCGGAGGAAGAACCATGTCAATTAACTCTATTCGTCATTTTCGCGGTGTCACGCGCCGCACTTTTTTAGCAGTAGGGGCTTCGGTCTTATTCTTTGCTGCCTGTGGAACAAGCGACCAATCGGCAGTCAATACAGTTGCCGACACTGTTGCTGAAGCCAGTTCCGACACAGCAGTGCCAGAAGTATCGACGAACAAAATCGTTTCGTTATCTGCGACGGCAACAGAAATGATTTATGCAATCGGTGCAGAAGATCAACTGGTAGCAGTAGACAACTACAGCAATTACCCGGAAGCAGCAGCATCGTTTGAAACGAAAATAGATGCAGCGCAGCCAAGTGCAGAAGCGATTGCTGCCCTCGATGCGACGGTTGTTCTTCTTGCGTATGACCCCGGTAATTTGCAAACACAACTTGAAGCACTGGGAATCACGGTGTGGACCGGAGCTGCTGCTACAAGCTTCGACGACTCGTATAAGCAAATTACAGAACTCGGCGAACTCACTGGCAAGACAGCAGAAGCTGAGGCGCTTGTGTCTTCAATGAAGACCGACATCGACACAGCCGTTTCTTCAATGGCGCTACCAGATGCTCCCGTGACCTACTTCTATGAACTCGACAACACTTACTATTCGGTGACATCAAATACTTTTGTTGGTCAAATCATGTCGCAGTTCAAGTTGCAAAACATTGCAGATTTGGCTGAAGCAGGAAATGATTACCCGCAGCTTTCACAAGAAGCAATTATCTCAGCGAACCCACAAATGATTTTTCTGGCCGATACGAAATGCTGTCAGCAAGATGCACAGTCGGTTGCAGCTCGACCAGGCTGGAACAAAATTGATGCAGTAACCAACGGCAACGTTGTAGAGCTCGATGACGACGTCGCTTCACGTTGGGGTCCACGAGTTGTGGATCTTGTGAAACAAGTTGCCGCGGCTGTTGCAAAATTTGTCGAGTCAAGTAAGAAGTAGAAAGCCATCTTTCCCTTAGCCGAAACAGTTGTGCACCCAGTGCGCCGGTGGTGGATTCCCGCTGCTGGCGCGCTGGCGCTTGTCTCTGTTTTGCTTGGTGCAATGGTCGGGCCAGCAGGGCCCACCTGGTGGCGTGTGCCATTGGCGTTGCTCGATCACCTGCCCTTGATATCTATCGATAGTGGAGTAACGCCTCGCGAGTGGACCATCATCTGGGATATTCGCATGCCTCGAGTGGTATTGGCTGCGTTGGTGGGGTCGATGTTGTCGTTAAGTGGTGCGAGTTATCAAGGAGTTTTCCGCAACCCGTTGGTTGACCCATATTTGTTGGGTGTGGCAGCAGGAGCCGGGCTCGGCGCAACTTTGGTGTTCACGTTGAATCGCACAGGTTCCAGCACGTGGATTATTGACCCGCTGCCACTCAGTGCATTTGCTGGTGGGTTGCTTGCAGTCCTTGTAACGTACGTTGTGGGTACAGCTTTTGGTGGTCAGAGAAGTGCATCTACATTGGTTTTGGCTGGTGTTGCTGTTACTGCTCTTGCCACTGCTGTGCAGACTTTTGTATTACAACGACACACCGACGTAGTGCGTCAGGTGTATTCATGGATTTTGGGACGTTTAAGTTCTGCAACATGGGGTGACGTACGTCTTGTGTTCCCATATGTTGTGGTGAGTTCAGCTGTGCTCTTTTTGCATCGCAGGTTGCTCGACATCATGCGCGTGGGTGATGACGAAGCAACAGCACTGGGTGCATCGGTCAACAGAGTGCGCATTGTTGTAGTGATTGCAGCAACTCTTGGCACGTCGGCAGTGGTTGCCGTGAGTGGGCTCATTGGATTCGTCGGAATTATTGTTCCGCACGCTGTGCGCTTGCTCGCTGGCGCTAGCTACCGAGTTATCGTGCCACTCAGTTTGCTCGTGGGTGCTTCATTTCTCATCATTGCCGACATTCCCGGTCGTGTGTTGCAGAATCCATCGGAAACTCCCATTGGCGTGGTCACTGCTTTTCTTGGCGCACCATTTTTCTTGCTGTTGTTGCGAACAAAGCAGGGAACAAGATGACCTCGTTGCAGTTCTCTGAGGTAGGAGTGCGCTATGGGCAGCATGATGCACTGAGTAATTTCACCGACACAGTGAAGCCAGGGGAATGGCTGTGTCTTATTGGGCCGAACGGCGCAGGTAAAAGCTCTTTGTTGCGCTCAGTTGCCGGGCTGGCAAAACACAGTGGAGAAATACGTGTAGATGGTTCACCACTTCGCATGCGCTCAGCAAAACGGCGAGCACAACTTGTTGCTTATGTTCCGCAGTCACCCGTGTTGCCCGACGATATGACTGCCCGGGAATACGTTGTGCTGGGAAGAAATCCATTTGTCAGCCATTTCGGGTCGGAAACAAAACACGACTGGGCAATTGTGGCCGATGTTTTGGAACGCCTCGACCTTGTCGACCTTGCGCATCGCGCCGTTGGCACACTGTCGGGCGGGGAAAAACAGCGGGTTGTTATTGCGCGCGCAATTGCGCAAGAGGCACCTATTTTGCTCCTCGATGAGCCAACGAGTGCACTCGATATTGGACATCAACAACAAGCGTTAGAACTTGTCGACCAGTTGCGTAAAGAACATGGTCTCACGGTTGTATCTGCAATGCACGATCTCACCCTTGCTGGTTTGTACTCAGATCGGTTGTGCCTTTTGCATCAGGGGTATCGCGTGGTGAGCGGTACTGCAGCTGAAGTACTGCGCCAAGAGACTTTGGCCGAGTTTTATGGCGTATCTGCGCGTGTTCATCATGCAGAAGATGGAACTGTTGTAGTGATTCCCTATCGACAGGGCGCATCGGGGAACTAGCCTGACGAGGCATGCACAAAACAATTCATCGCCGGCTGTGCAGAAGTGCGTTGTTCGCGATGTGTGCCCTTGCCGTACTTGCACAAGGTGGAGTAGCTGTTGAAGCCGAAGCTGGTACCGATTTCAGTGCTGTTTTGTCGCTCACATCGGGGCGATCTGTTGTTATTGAGATGAAAAATGGAAAGATTCAAAGCGAACTCGGGCGAAAAGCCGATGCATCGACTTATTTTTCTTTGGCATCGGTGAGCAAAACACTCACCGCAGCGCTGGTTCTCAAACTCGCGGAACAAAAGAAAATCAATTTAGATAGTCCTATGAGAACTTACCTGCCGGAAGTTTTCACCACTTCGACAATTGATGTGCTTGGGTCGCAGTCGGTGTGGGCATTTTTGAATCATGCAACAGGAACAGCGTCTCATAACTTCAAGGCTGTCACTACAGGGAAAACCAGTTATAAGCAGTACGCAGAACTTGCTGGCACATTGTTTCCTTCTGCTCCCGTTGGGAAATATCTCTACTCCAACGACAACTACGTACTCTTAACTCTGCTCGTTGAAAAAGTAACCAAACTTTCATTTGAGTCGGCTGCTTGGCGCATGGTGTGGCAACCACTCGGAGTTCCTGGTGGCTATTTGAATACCACTACGCGTGCAACACAGGTGCTCGGGGGCTCTGGTGCATGGATGTCATCGGCCCGCGATATTGCAGTGTTATTCGACGCGCTCAACCCGCAAACCTCGGGCAAGAAAGTACTTTCAGCAACTTGGCTGCAAAAGATGCACGAGTCGCGCTACTCAAGTGAGTACCGCAATGGCTTGCGTTACTTGAAAGGCAGATGGGGTCACACTGGTTCGCTTTCGAGGGCGCGAACTGCAGTGGTAGTAGGCAATGGAGGTTCTGTGTACGTCGTGTTGTCGGAAGGGGCAACTCCACAAAGTTCCGACAAACTGTTTAATAGTTTGGCAGCAATAGATTCTCGACGAAAAGAAAAGTGATATGACTTCACAGAACTTAGACACACGGTTTATAGACGACTGCGTTGCCGGGTGTGCGGCCTCGCATCAAGCGTTACTGACGTTGCTCGATTCCATCACACCAGAAGAGATTGATTCTTGGTGTGCTCAACCATCACTGCTGCCCAAGTGGAGTCGCGGATATGTACTTGCACATTTGGCGCGCAATGCCGACAGCCACAGTCACCTCTTTTCCGAGTCTGCGTTAGGGCGCGAAGGTGAGCAATATGCAGGTGGGCTGAAGGGTCGTGCTGAGGGCATTGCTACAGAGGCGCAACTGAGCGGGAAAGAACTCGTCCGTCGCACTCGCGAGTCGATCTACCAACTTGAAGCCGCTTGGGCTCGTTCGCCCGGTGAAGCGTGGCTAGGTAAGGGGAGAAATGCTGTTGGCGCGGAATTGGCAATTGCCGATTTGCCATTGTTGCGGTGGCGAGAAATGGAAGTGCACATGCACGATCTCGGAGTTGGCTTTACCTATGCGCAGTGGAACGCGCTCTATGTGCGACACGACCTGTCGCGGATGTCGATGAGGTACACAAGCCGCTTGCCAATGGGCATGACGGGCCTGCCTCCACAAGCGCTCGCATTGTCGGAAAATGAAAGATTGGCATGGCTATTTGGTCGTGTCACTCCAGCTGGCCTTGAACAAGTGGACAACTTATAAATGTTGCGTCATTTTCTGCGTACCGTCGTTGTTGCTATTGCTTGTGTGCTGTGCGCACCCGCAGCAATGGCTTCTGCGCACGCTGTACTCGATAATTCTGTTCCCACCTCCGGGGCAACACTTGAAGAAACTCCACTACAAATTGTTTTAGATTTTGACGAAACGGTTGAGTCTTCACTCGGTTATATCAAGCTCTTTTCGAGCAGCGGCAAACGAATTCAATTACCCGCAGTTAAGGCAGATGCTTCTGATGCATCAATTATTCGTGTTGTTCCTCCGACGCTCGCTGAAGATTCCTATGTAGCTGTGTACCGCGTGATTTCCGCTGATGGTCACCCTGTAGAAGGTGCAATTACTTTTCGTGTCGGCACTGGGGCGGTCTCAAATCTTTCATCGCTTATTGCGACTGCATTGAAAGACAGCGAAACATCGTTAGCCGTGAAGGTCGCTATGGCCCTCATGCGTTTGATTTCCTATATTGCGATATCGGTAGTGCTTGGCGGAATTTTCTTTCTGTTGGGTACCGATGTGCCCCGCAAAGCCCTGAATAGAGCAGTAGTGCTGGCCGGCTCAATTTTGGGCTTATGCACTGTTTTGCTCTTCTCATTACATGGCCTGAATGCATCTGGCGGTAGTTGGAGTCAAATAGCAAATCTGAGCATCATGAGAGATGTTCTGACAACACAGGTCGGTGAAGCGTTATTTGCCCGTGTTGTGGTGTCGTTCTTGCTGGTATGTGCAGTTGCGCGATGGGGCAGTTCCGAGAAGGAGCATCAACAGATCGCTAAGTTCGCGGCGGTATTCGCTTTTATCACTTTGCCTTTTACCTACGCATTTGCTGGGCACGCCGTTGTTGATTCTCCGGCGGCACTCACCGTTGCATTGCTGGCATTGCATGTGGCGGCAATTGGAGTGTGGTGTGGTGGATTGCTGCTTCTTTTCTTCATTGCAGATATCCGCACTACATCAATTGTGGAGTGGTTCTCTCGCCGGGCAGCAGTGTTCATTGCATTCGTCGTCGCAACAGGATTAGTGCAAGCCCTGCTACTCATGGATGGCATCAGCAATCTCACAAAGACGTCATACGGCAAAGCGCTCATTGCCAAGGTGTGTGTTGTGGGAGTCATGCTCATTTGTGCCGCAATTGTTCGCCGTCGATTCTACGAAAGTGGCGTTACTCGGTTGCGAGCAGTTCTGTGTGCTGAAATTGCAGTGGGTCTTGTGGTGTTATCAATGACGGCGGGCATGGTCGCTGCGTCGCCACGGCCAATGGTGAGCAACGCCCCGTTCTCAACTGCTTTGGTGCAAGGCGATGTCATTGCAAACATCACCATTTCTCCACCGCGAGTAGGCGAATCAGAGATGCATGTCATTGTGTCGCCACCCAACGGGTCGTTAGATCCTGTGCTGGCAATCAAGGCTCGGTTCTCTTTGGCAAGTGGCAGTGTTCCGCCTATTCAGACCGAGCTCAATGCGGTTGGTCCAAATCACTTTGTGGGGTACATCCAATTTGTGTATCCCGGAGAGTGGAAAGTCGACGTCATTGTCTCACCCGATGCGAATAGCGAAGTTCTGTATTCCACTCAAGTGAAAATTAAATAGTTACGAACACTGAAAGTAAACAAGATGGTGTGACATGCCTGTTGCTTCATCTAAAAATGCGTCACCAACAGTGGTGAAGCCATTTTTTTCATAGAACTTCAACGCGCTATCGCGAGCTCGTGCCCACACAATGCCGGCACCATTACGTTGCGCCATGTGAACTCCATAGAGCAGAAGCTCGGCTCCAAGGCCCGTGCTCTGGAGTGATTGGTCGACTGCCATGCCGCGTAATTGAGTATCGAAATTGTTGCTATGCGCATGGGGGAGAGGAAACACTTTGGTCAGCCAACTAGAAGTGCCCACAATCTCTTCATTTTTATACAGCGCAAGATGTGTGGTGACGTCCCAGTCGTCTTCTGTGTACCGAGGGTCTTGTGAAGGAGTGCCGTCGCGCAGCACTTTCATGCGTATTGGCAAAATCTCTTGTGTTGAAGCAATGGCAATGCGGAAATGTGGGGGCAGGGTCATGATGCTGATATGAGTTCGGAGAAGTGAACCACGCGGTCGGCAATAGTTGCTGCTTCATTGCGATCGTGAGTTACCAGTATCGCAGTAATGCGTGAGGCGGTGAGCGCAGTGCGAAGATCTTTGGCGAGGTCAATACGTAAGTGTTCATCGAGGCCAGTGAGCGGTTCGTCGAGAAGCAGGAGTGACGGCGCGGGAGCCAGTGCTCGCGCAATAGCTACACGTGTGGTTTCGCCACCAGAAAGATGGGCTACGTCACGCTGCGAGAAGTTGGACATGTGAACGAGGTTAAGCATTTCCTTCACTCGATGCGCTTGTGACTCTTGAGTGTCTTTGCGCATTTTGAGGCCATAAGCGATGTTTTCACTCACCGTGAGGTGTGGAAACAGAAATGTACCTTGGAACACCATGCCAATGTTGCGCCGATGTGGTGCCACGTTGGTGATGTCTTTGTCCTGTAGATGAACGGTTCCTGAACTCGCAGGAGTGAGTCCGCAGATGATGCGTAATAGCGAAGATTTCCCGGAGCCACTGGGTCCGAGAATTGCCACAATTTCACCTTCGCTGATTTCAAGTGACAGGTGACTGAAGATTGAAGTGCTTTCACCCGGTACCTGAAATGACAAGTGAGAAATGTTGAGGAATGGAGACGTCACTGCGTTCTCTTCTTTCTATTGAATTGAACTGCGTACTCAACAATAAGCGCAATGGCGATGCATGAGAAAGCCAGCAGGCAAGCAGAAGCGATTGCTTGCTTTTGTAGTTGTTCACCTGGCCGTGAAAGTAGTTGGCCAATACGCATTGCAAGAGTTTCATGGCCATGCCTGGTGAGGAGGCTTGATGCCCCAAACTCGCCGAGTGAAATGGTGAAGGCAAATGAGGCGGCAATTGCGAGGGGGCGAAGAAGGAAGCGGAGGTCGATGCTCTTCCATGCCTCCCATGGGGATGCGCCGAGCAATAGGGCGTTCTCTCGTAACTCGGGCTGAATTTCACGTGCCGCAGGCGTAATGATGCGCATAACAAATGGCAATGCAACAGCACAATGCGCTACGGCGATGAGCCACAGTGATCCACGCCAATTTACCGGGTCAGATCGAAAGGCGAGCAGGTAGCCAAGGCCAAGTGCAACTGCCGAAATGACAATGGGTAACGAGGTGAGCGCTTGAACAAACACATGAAACCGTGTGCGCGTGGAATACGCAATTGCGAGTGCTGAACCAGTGCCGAACAAAAGTGCCATCATGGCGGCGAAGAGGGCGATTCCAAGAGAGGTGAGAAACGATGTCCACATATCGCTCGTTGCCCAATACGAAAATGTAAAGCCCTGAGAAGAGCGCAAAGAATCTGTGAAAAGTATGGCGATAGGCAACAGGGTTCCCACCGCAACAAGAGTTGCTGCAACGGAGAAATACACGCGCTTAGTTTTTCGCTCGGAAGAAAGCGGCATGAGGTTCCGCTGAGCAAGCGAAATACTTTTTTGGCGATGGGTGAGTGCAAGAACTAGCAAGATGACGAAGAGTTGCCATACAACGAGGGCACTTGCTTGGGGCATATTGCCGAGGAAAAAGGCGTAACGATAGATCTCAGTTTCAATAGTGGGGAAGCGTGGACCCGCAAGTACCCGCGCAGCTCCGTACGTGCTGAAACAGAAGATAAAGACAATGCTCCCTGCGCCAATGATGCTGCTGCGCAACAGCGGGAAAGTAATTGTTCGGAAATTGGTAAAGGGTGTTGCTCCAAGTAGAGCAGCGTTGTCGTTAAATGCGGTGGGAAGTTTTTCCCATCGGCTTCCCACCACTCGTACAACAACTGCAATATTGAGATAGATATGAGCCAAGATGAGCGGCGTCGGCCCCGATTGGTAAGACGCTGGTGACAGCGAAGAAAAAGCTATGCCCACAACGACGGTGGGGAGAACAAACGGTACAAAGGTAAGTGCACGGATGATTTGCCGTGCCCTAAAGGAATATCGACTCAAAACCAATGCCGCAGGTATGCCAATAGCGAGTGTGGCGATAGTGCTGATGAAAGCTTGCCAAGTGGTGAACCACAACATCTGGCGGAGTTGCGAGTTGCTCAATACATGCGTTAACGATGACTGATCGATGCTTTCTACTAGCACGACAAGTGTTGGCCACAACACAAACACACTCAAAAAGATGAAACTTGGCACAAAAAGCCAAGGAGCATTTTTGAAAATATGTAGATGACGTGGTGAGTTCATAGTGCTATCGCAAGGCGATGGAACTCCAAGTGTCTACCCATTCCGCACGGTTCTTTTCAATGGCGGCTGGGTCCATTGTGTACGGCTTCTCTGGCTGTGCGGCGAAGGAAGTAAAAACCTCTGGTAAGGAAACATTTTTATTGACAGGGTTGACAAACAATGTCAGTGGTAGGTCGCTTTGAAACGTTGTATCTGCGACGTAGTCGATGAGGAGCTTTGCTGCTTTCTCATTTTGAGACCCTCGCAAAATTCCAGCGAACTCCACCTGATGAAAACATGTTGTGTCGATCACTGCTGTTGGGGGCTCATTCACCGGTGGATCGGAGTACACCACCTCTGCTGGTGGACTAGAGGCATAACTCACAACAAGTGGACGTGCACCCTTTCCTGATGAGCCTGAAAATTCAATGGTGTATGCCTCGGTCCACCCATCGACAACTTTGACGCCATTAGCGCGCAGTTTTTTCCAATAACTCTCCCAACCATTTTCTCCGTATGCGGAAATGGTGGCCAGAAGAAATGCGAGCCCTGGAGATGAAGATGCAGGGTTTTGAACAACAAGGAGGTCTTTGTAGAGGGGGAGCGCTAAATCGTCGAGAGATTGTGGGGGAGCAATATTGCGCTGCGCAAACCATTTTTTATCGTAGTTAATGCACACATCACCCGTGTCAACGGGGGTGACCACACCTTCTGGTTGAGTGAGTGCGACAACATCGTCTGACATGTTTTTGGTCTGTGGTGAAGTGTAGGAAGAAAATACTTTTCCGTTGACTGCTCTTGTAAGAAAGGTATTGTCTACTCCCCAGAGAACGTCACCTTCCGGGTTTCCCGACGTGAGAATTGCTTTCGAAATGAGTTGGCCCGTATCGCCACCAAGAATCACTTCAATACTGATTCCTGTTTCCTGAGTGAACTCGTCAAAAATTCCTTCGGTTGGTGTGAATGAGTCGTAGGCAAGGAGCGTGAGCTTCTTTGTTTCTGGTTCGTTGCTTCCACCGCATCCGCTCAATACTGCTGCTACGCAAATAATGCTGACAATAAACTTTTTCATTTCTCAACTTTCATGTGTATTTTGCGTGAATGCTTCTGGTTGTACAACAAGTAGCGCGCCAGACTGCACAGAGATCTCGCCAGTTGAACCTGTGAGTTCATTGCTCACCCCGCGGCTCACCCAAGGGGCAAGGCTCTCATTGTTGAGTTGCCAGCGCATGCCTTCTGTACTGATGCCATGGGCCATGCCATTCATTGCATGAAGAGCAACGAGCGAGTTTTTCTCTCCTGAGATCTGAAGAGAACTTGGTCCGTGAAGAACAAAAACATGAGCGGTATCGATGAACGCTTCAATGTGAATATGTGCCCACTCAGGATGAAAGAGCGCAGTGAGGAGCCCATGGGCATGGTCGAAACGCCCCCCGCCAGCACTGACAACAATGATTCTGTGAGCACCTAGATCTACTGCGTGAGACAGCGCGAGTTCAGTATCGGTGAAGTCTTTATCGGTTGGCGCAGAGATGAATGCGATATTCAAGGAGCGGGCCAGTGCGAGCGCAGCATCGCTCACTGAATCCGAATCGCCCACCACTACATCTGGTGTGACTCCAAGTGAAAGAGCGTGGTCGAGTCCTGAGTCGGCGGCGATCTTCCACTGCGCTGGAGGAAGAAACTGCGACAGATGGGGAAGCGGCGCATTGCCGCCAGCAAAAATGAGAGCCGTGTTGTTCTGAATGTGCGTTTCGTTATTCACCCGTATTCCCTCCGCTGGAATTACCCAGATCAGGTTCTTGGGTCGGTAGCGGCGACTACCCTCTCAGCCTGCCGAACCAGCAAGCTCCCCTTCAGTTGTTTGTAGGTTACAGCGCTGCAGTTGGCCTAGCGATGTCGGGCTCAATAAATATGATGCGCGCGCGGGGATACGCACCTCTGACACACGCCTCTGCATTGTCGATTGCGGTTGCGAGTTCTTGCATGTTGAGGTGCGGGGAGAACTCGATCTTTGCGGCCACAAGCACATCTTCCGGGCCGAGGTGCTCTGTACGGAGATGAATGACCTGAAGTACATTTTCGGCACTTGCCAGCGATGTGCGAATGAGGTCTTCGTCGCTTGCCGATGCAGCTTCACCAATGAGGAGACTTTTCATTTCAATTGCCAAAACAATTGCAATCACGATGAGCAGTATTCCAATAGATGCAGAACCAATGGCATCCCAGCGTGGTTCGTGGGTGAAGTGGCTCATTAACACTCCAAAGAGCGCAAGGCACAAGCCAATTTCGGCACCGATGTCTTCGAGTAGAACTACAGGAAGTTCAGGTTGTTTGGCCTCGCGAATAAAACTCCACCAACTTTGTTGTGGATCTTTAATGTGGCGGGCTTCTTTGATGGCGGTACGCAGCGAATATGTCTCTAGCAAAATGGCAACAACGAGAATTCCTATTGCAATGCCAAAGCCATCGGCTTCGTGCGGATGGATGAGTTTTTGAATTCCCTCGTACAAAGCAAAGAGCCCGCCCATGCTGAAGAGAACGAGTGCAACGACGAAGGCCCAGAAATAACGCTCTCGTCCAAAACCAAAGGGGTGTCGCCCGGTTGCATTTTTTTGAGACCGATTGCCACCGAGCAACAGGAGTGCCTGGTTGCCAGTATCGGCAAGTGAGTGCGCCGATTCTGCAAGGAGAGAAGCCGACGAGGTGAGGAGAAACCCAGTGAACTTCGCGATGGCGATTCCGAGATTGGCGAAAAACGCGGCGAAAATTGCTTTGCGACTACCTTCATGCATGGGATGATGTTGTCATAGTTTGAGGCGTTGTTGTTAACAGAATTGTGAATCGGGGAGTTATGGGCGTTTTGAGTGGGCGAGTTGCATTGGTAACAGGCGGAGGCCGTGGCATTGGCCGTGGCATTAGCGAACTTCTTGCAGCCGAGGGAGCATCTGTTGCTATCAACTATCACAGCGGCAAAGAAGGTGCTGAAGAAACGCTGCGAACAATTATTGATCGCGGTGGCACCGCAAAGATATACGGAGCATCAGTTGCCGACTACGAAGCAAGT
>JAPKZV010000019.1:0-23386 GCA_026393585.1 Actinomycetota bacterium | reverse complement strand
GGTCAAAGAAGTCAATCGCGACTTTGGGCATATCCACATTCTGGTCCACAACGCGGGCATTGCATCACGTGGCAAAGCAGTTGCCGACACCGACGCCGCAGAGGTCGAGAAGTTGCTTGCTGTGCATGCTGTGGGCGCCCATCAGCTCTGCGCAGCAGTATTGCCAAGTATGCGCACTCAAGAGCGTGGCGACATCGTTTTCATTTCCTCTGTTGCTACTGCGAATAATTCAGCAAAAGGCGCGCCCTACAACATGGGCAAAGCAGCCATGGAAGCCTTGGCATTGACCTTGGCTAAGGAAGAACGCAAGAACGGAATTCGTGTAAATATTGCCGCTCCGGGTTTGGTGGAAACCGATATGGGCGTTCGTTTGTCGAGGTCCTTAACCGGTAACAAGGAACTGACCGATCTGAGGTCGCTCGACGACAGTGCCCCTTTCGGACGTGTATGCCAGCCGGATGACGTAGCAAATGTGGTGCTGTGGTTCTGTTCCCCAGGTTCGGCATATGTCACAGGGCAGCGCGTGCAATGCGATGGCGGAGGAGCCATCACGAGTTATTAGCTCCGATGGCATCTCGGCCAAGGGTGCAGATAGCCTGCACAGCGTGACCACTGAAGCAACTGAGACCCCAAAAATCAGCCCATTCGATACGCCAGCGAGCCCTGTTGAATACATCGTGACGGTGACTCCTGAAGCGGTTGCCAAACTCATTGAATTGCGCGACGAAGAGCCAGAAAAAGATCGCTTAGGTTTGCGCATTGAAGTGGTGAGTAGCCCTGGTGAAGACTTTCGATACGACCTCTCTTTCGATGTGGTCACCCAAGCTGCTTTCGCAGACGAAGTGCGCACGACCGATGGCATTAAAACCATCGTCGCTGCAAACAGCATCGATCTTTTGCAGGGTTCAATTCTCGATTACACCGCTTCGCAAGGTCTCATCATTCGTAATCCAAATAAACCACTCGCTGCCAGCGTTGAAGGTCTTGTGCGCAACGATGAGTTGTCGGCCAACATTGAAACTGTGTTAGCCGGAGAAGTGAACCCCGCGCTTGCCTCCCACGGCGGGTTCGTTACTTTCATGGGCCACGACACCGAAGGTACGGCGTATCTCACCATGGGTGGTGGGTGCCACGGTTGCTCCATGAGTCGCATGACCATGTTGGAAGGCGTACAAACAACACTGCTGGAAAAGGTTCCTGGCGTCGTGAAAGTGCGCGACCTCACCGACCACACTTCTGGCGACAACCCCTACTACACCTAATTCTCCACATTCCGTGAGCTCGTTCTCACGGGCTACTCTCGGAGTATGACGGGGATTATTTCTTATGGTGCTTATATTCCGTATTGGCGCCTGCAGCGCAGCACGCTTGCATCGGCTCTTGGCTCAGGTGGCGCTAAAGGTGCACGCGCTGTAGCAAGTTTCGATGAAGACACCACCTCAATGGGTGTTGAAGCAAGTCGCATTGCTTTGCGCGGAGTCAGCGAAAAGTATTCGCCACAATCATTGTGGTTCGCTACAGCAGAGCCCGGATACCTCGATAAAACAAATGCAAATGCAATTCATGCAGCACTCAGCCTCGAAAGCTCGGTCAACGCATTCGATTGTTTGGGTTCAGTAAGAAGTGGCATTGCCGCTGTTCACGCTGCTGCGTCGGGAAACTCAATTGCCGTGTTGAGCGATATTCGCACAGGTCTTCCCGGTGGAAGCGATGAATCGATGGGCGGCGACGGGGCTGCTGCATTGTGCTTTGGCACCGAAAACGTCATTGCTGAATTCCTTAGCACGGGAACATCAACATCTGAATTTGTTGATCGGTGGAGAACCCCAGGCGATCAGGCAAGCAAGCAGTGGGAAGAGCGCTTTGGCGAGTATGCCTATGCGCCGCTTGTGGAAGTTGCTTTCAATGAGGCCTTGAAAAAGGCAAACCTCACTGCAGCCGATGTTTCGCACAGCATTTTTTCTGGTTTACATACGCGTGCTGTTAAAGCTGCACCTAAATCTTGTGGCATCAACCTCGATACTCTGCGCGACGATTTTGCAGCCACTCTAGGAAACTCTGGAACTGCACATTGGGGCGTCATGCTGGCAAATGTTCTCGATACTGCTCAGCCAAATGAGGTCATCGCCATTGTGGTGTTGGCCGATGGGGTCAACGTCATCTTGTTGCGCACCACCGAAGCATTAAGTGCTCATCAAAAGCAACAAGACCCCTCGCTCACTGTGCAAGCTCAAATTGCTGCAGGCCGCAACGATTTGTCGTACGCACAGTTTCTGACCTGGCGTGGATTCTTGCATCGTGAGCCACCTCGTCGCCCAGAGCCCGATCGCCCCACTGGCCCGCCAAGTTTGCGTACGGCGGCATGGAAATATGGCCTTTACGGAAGCCGTGATGAAAGCGGTTTCATTTATTTGCCGCCAGCGCGCGTCAGTTTGCAGTCGGGCAGCATCGACAAAATGGAAATGGTGCGGATGGCAGACATTCGCGCAACCATTGCCACTTACACGGTCGACCACTTAGCTTTCAGCATGAGCCCTCCAGTGGTTGCAGCTGTCATCGACTTCGACGGTGGTGGACGTTTTCAATGTGAACTCACCGACGTCGACCCGGCAAGCGTGAAAATTGGCGACCGGGTGGAAATGTCGTTTCGCAAGCTCTACACGCAAGATGGAATTCATAACTATTTTTGGAAAGCAAAGCCTGTTCGCACAGGCGTGAAATAAACCGGGGGAATAATGGCAAGTCATGGAATTCGCGACAAAGTGGCAATTATTGGAATGGGTTGCACCAACTTTGGTGAGCATTGGAACAAGAGCACCGACGACCTGCTCATCGATTCATCGAGTGCTGCTTTAGCTAGTGCAGGTATTGCCCTCGACGATGTTGATGCATTTTGGTTAGGAACAATGGGCTCTGGTTTGTCGGGGCTCACGCTGAGCCGGCCGTTGAAAATTCAACACAAGCCAGTGACGCACGTGGAAAACTATTGCGCAACCGGTAGCGAAGCATTTCGTAACGCGTGTTATGCCGTTGCATCGGGCGCGTATGACGTGGTGATGGCTATTGGCGTAGAGAAGCTCAAAGACTCTGGTTATTCCGGTTTGGTCGTCAGCGCACCAGCAAGTGACGGCACTCAGGCAACCGTTACCGCTCCAGCAAGCTTTTCATTGTTAGCGCCGGCATATGCCAACAAATACGGAGTAGATGAAGCGGAATTGAAAGACGTACTCACCCGCATTGCATGGAAGAACCACCGCAATGGTGCCTTGAACTCACGTGCGCAGTTCAAAAAAGAAGTGTCAAAGGAAACTATTGCCGCTTCTCCACTGATTGCTGGCCAGTTGGGTATTTTCGATTGCAGCGGCGTGAGCGATGGATCTGCAGCAGCAATTATTGTGCGTGTAGAAGATGCTCACAAATACACCGACCGCCCCATCTATGTAAAGGCGCTGTCGTTTGTAGCGGGGCCAGCTGCTGGCCCTATTGACCCTTCGTATGACTACACCACATTTGACGAAGTGGTGCACAGCGCCAACGATGCTTATAAGCAGGCTGGCATTACCGACCCGCGTGCAGAGTTGGCTATGGCTGAAGTGCACGACTGCTTTACTCCTACTGAACTGGTCTTAATGGAAGACCTCGGTTTCGCCGAGCGTGGAACAGCATGGAAAGAAGTGCTTGCCGGAACCTACGACCTCGACGGGGAACTTCCGGTGAACCCTGACGGCGGTTTGAAGTCATTTGGTCACCCCATTGGTGCATCGGGCTTACGCATGCTTTTTGAGTGCTGGACCCAATTGCGTGGTGAAGCAGGTGCACGTCAAATTCCTGGAGTGGGCCAGAAAGACTCTGTGAAAACAAAAGCACTCACACATAACTTGGGCGGTGCCCCAGGAGCATGCGTGAGCTTTGTGAGTGTTGTGGGTAGCGAACTCGATTAGCGAGTGGCGGAAAACGGCTCAACACTTAGTTGGGCGTTGACAAAAAGAGAATGCAGAAGCGCAGCGTGCTCTAGAGAGATGTAGCGGCGGATATAAGAAACGAGCTGTGAGAGATGTGCAAGTTCATGCAAAATGGTGTGTTGAGTAGGGGCAACTCCGTTCACCAAGATGCACCATGTTTCCGCTATGGCCACCGCCTCAATGCGTTGTGGGAGAGCGTGAGAATCTAAATGCGGAACATCAAGGTCTTCTTGCTCGCAAATATCACGCAGCCATGTGCTTGCTTCTGACATCAAAAGAGTGCGTGTCGGCATCGCCTCGGAAAATTTCTGTTCCACCTCATAGGTGAGTGCAACTTCAGTGGGGTCGCTCATGAGGAGGATTTCCCTCTTCCGAGTGCCCGGGGCAATGAGTGGAGCCGATTTTTTGAACTGCTGAACTGTGACCCTGCAGATCTGCCTGCGGAAAATGCATCACGATCGGAAGAGTAAGTGGTTGAGGAACTGCGTAAATGGGGAGTAGCCAGTCGCATTTCTGCGTCGGCACGTTTCGCTTGCTCTACTAAAACGAGTCCGGCACCTGGGGCTTCTCGAATGAGTGATGAATTTTCTTGTTTGAGTTTTTTATCGACACCGACGGTGAAACCTTGCCACCACGAGGTGCGAAAGCGGCGGTCGCCTTGTGGCATGGTGCGCAATGCAAGTAACTCGGCTGTTGTAAAGAGAATTCCCAGTGAATACAGATCATGTGGCGAGCCAAATGCAACCATGGTGACGGTGTTTGGTGCGCTATCCATCATGTCGCGGTACGAAGCACAGTTCACTGCGAGTGAAATGACGTGAAGAAGTGCCCCGCGGCGCACGCGGTATGGGCCTGTAAGTACAAATTGTTGAGATGTAATGGAATGATGGCGTGTACCTGCGTTATCGGAAATGAAATCTGATTCCGAAATATTGTGTTTTTGCATGAGGCGAAATGCCAGCGCAAGTGCTGTTTCTGCTTCGGCTTGTGGGGTATTGGGGTGATTTGCCCGTTCCAAAATGGCGCGAATCTTTTGATGCAGAGCAGAAGTGTCATCGGCCATGGAGTCAGAGTAGTTCTGCGCAGTACGAACTGGTCGCATAAGGTGATTGAAGCGAGATGGAGGAAAAATGAAGTTTGCATTTGCAACAGCACCGCAGGTCTGCACCTGGCAGGAAATGCTCGACATATGGACCGCGGCTGACGCTATTCCTTTTTGGGAAAGCGGCTGGACCTTTGACCATTTCGAACCTATTTTTACAGGCGATCGTTCCGGCCCATGCATGGAAGGTTGGATCACCCTCACCGCATTACTGCAAGCCACTAAGCGGTTGCGTGGCGGAGTGATGGTAACGGGCATGGTGTATCGCCATCCAGCAGTGTTAGCAAATATGGCTGCAACACTCGACCACACAAGCGGCGGACGTTTGGAGTTCGGTGTTGGTGCGGCCTGGAACGAAGATGAGTGCAACGCTTACGGAATTGAACTCGGAACGATGACGGAACGATTCGATCGTTTTGCGGAAGGTCTTGAAGTCATCAAGTTGATGCTCACGCAGAAGCAGAGTTCTTTCAATGGAAAATATTTCACTCTCACCGATGCGTATTGTGAACCGAAACCCATTCAACAACCGATGCCACCCGTACTCATTGGTGGTGGCGGTATGAAACGCACGTTGCCTCTCGTTGCGCAGTATGCAGACCACTGGAACTTCCCAGGCAACAGCGAAGATCCACTCGGTGATTTGAAGAAGTCAGTTGCCCGGCTCAAGGAATGTTGCGACGAAATTGGTCGTGATATCTCTACCATTCGTATTTCTACTCAACTCTGGGTAGATCGCATGAGTGAAGCCGAAGCAATTGAGCGAGCTCATGCCTATGAAGACGCAGGAGTGAGCCTTGCCATCGTGAGCTTGCCTCGGCCTCTCAATGTGAAGCACATCAAGGAATATCCAGAGCTATTCGCGAGCGTTTGGAAGTGAATTCACCCGTAGAAAAGGCAACCGAGCAAGGAAAATTTGGGGTCATTATCCTCGTTGGGCTTGCTGCTGGCCTTTTATCGGGCATCTTCGGCGTGGGCGGCGGAATTCTTATTGTGCCTGGGTTGGTTTTTTTCGCGAAAATGGATCAACGTCGTGCACATGGAACATCGCTTGCAGCAGTGCTTCCTATTTCCCTTTCGAGCTTGGTGACCTATTGGGCCCATGATCATGTTGATTGGCCTGTTGCATTGTTTTTAGCAATTGGAGCAGTAGCAGGAGCCTTGCTCGGGACAAAACTTTTAAAGACCGTGAAGCATGAAGTTTTGAGTATGGGTTTTGCAGCAGTACTCATCATTTCAGCAGTGCGTTTGTATTGGAGCACCTCGGGTTCCGGACGTGACCAATTAACTCTTCTCATTTGTATTGTGCTGATAGCTGTGGGCGTTGCTACTGGAGTGTTAGCAGGTTTGTTAGGGGTTGGGGGAGGAGTCATCATGATCCCTGCGATGATGGTGTTGCTTGGCTTGCCCAACGTCATTGCGAAAGGCACGTCGTTAGCAGTCATTATCCCTACGGCAATAACGGGTACGTTACGCAACAGATCTGCCAGCAATGTCGATATCCGTGCCGCAGTCATTGTGGGAGTCGGCGGTATTTTGTCGGCGATTGCAGGTGGCTGGATTTCTGCGCGACTATCTGACTCGTTGTCGAATGCTTTGTTCGCCACCTTGCTGATTGTTGTGGCAGGACGTTTAGTTTTTCAAGAGTCGCGTCGGCGATGGAGCAAAGCGCCAATCCAATAGCCAAGACCGGTGCTGAGTCCGCCACCAAGAGCAATGCTGAGCGCTGCAGGGTCGCCTCCAGACACAACAGCAACGATTGCTCCGATAACACCAATACCAATTGCAAGAGCATGTCGCCATTTAGCCATGCTCCTACCGTACTTGCTTAACGTGGTCCACGAACTAAGTTCCCAGGAAGTGCTCCAGTGAAGTGATCGGAATCGACAATTTGTGTTCCGGCAACGAATGTTGCGTCGTAACCAATTGCTTGTTGAACTAAGCGCCGGCCTTGTGCAGGTAAATCGTAAGCCATGTATGGCATGGTGAAATTCAACTTCTCAAAATCGATGATGTTGATGTCTGCGCGCTTTCCTGGAGCAATGTGACCGCGGTCGGTGAGCCCGTATAACGCCGCTGTTTGCTGAGTTTGGCGGTGTACGACGAGCTCTAGTGGGAGTTTCCCACCACGGGTGCGGTCGCGCACCCAGTGGGTGAGCATGAACGTGGGTGTTCCGCCATCGCAAATTGCACCGCAGTGTGCGCCAGCATCGCTGAGGCCCATGCGGGTACCTGGATGCTGATGTGCCTCATAGTTGAACGACAAATCGCCGTATGCGTAATTAAAGAAAGGCATATAGATGAGTCCGTGACCATCGTTAGCTATGAGCTGATCAAGAAGTATTTCCATCACTTTTTTATTCGCATTCATTGCGATTGCCGTTGCACTGGCTGTGGGGAGCGGCTCGTAGTCGATGTTTGCCGACATGACGGGGAACATGTGTGAGGCATTATCGAGAATTACTTTTTGAAAAAGCCCGCCATCATTTGGAATTTCATTGATAATGCGTTCACGCAACTGTGGCTCTTGGAGCGCCTTGCAGCGTTCTGCAAGAGGTAAGTGAGCTACTTCGTTGTATGCGGGATGAAAAAGAAGTGGGTGAGCGCTTCCCTCTAAGCACATCAATACGCCAATGGTGCGACCAGCAACTTGCGCAACAATGGGTACGCCATCGCTTTGAGCTTCAGTCAGCAACGCCAACACGTTGCGCCAAATTTCGGGGCCATCGTTTGGTTGGCTCAAATTGACACTCACAGTTGCGCCAGTGGTTTGAGCAAGTTTGCGCATCCATGACCATTCTTCAACAGGAACTTTGGCGTGTTCGGGGGCAAATTGAAACACACCATGTCCGACGCGTTTCATTGCGCCAGCAATACCGAGAAGCTCGTGTTCATTTGCTGTGGTACCGGGTACCAGTTCACCATCTTTGCTGCGATGCAGCGGTGTGCGACTTGTGCTGAACCCCAGCGCACCGGCACGCAAAGCACTTTCCACCAACTTGCTCATCTGTTCAATGTCGTCGGCGGTAGCGGTTTCATTAGCGGCGCCGCGATCGCCCATCACGTAACCGCGAAGTGGACCGTGGGCAATTTGAGCAGCAAAGTCGATGACGTGCGGGCGTGATTCAAGCGCAGTGAGGTATTCCTCGAAAGATGTCCATTCCCAGGTAATTCCTTCCGTCATGGCGGTGCCAGGAATGTCTTCCACGCCTTCCATGAGCGCAATGAGCCAATCGTGTCGATCGGACGATGCGGGGGCAAAGCCCACGCCACAATTGCCCATCACTACCGACGTGACTCCGTGCCAGCTACTCGGGGTGAGCCAGGGGTCCCATGTTGCTTGAGCGTCGTAGTGGGTATGAATATCGACCCAACCTGGGGTGACAAGGCGTCCGTCGGCATCAATGACTCGTGTTGTTGAGGGAGTAGGAAGTGACTGAGGTGCTGCGACGTCGGTAATGAAGTCGCCTTCGAAAGCGATATCTGCGTGCATTGCGGGTGAACCTGAACCGTCCACTAAATAAGCATTCTGGATCACAGTTCGTGTTGGGGTTTCCATATGACTACTTTAGGCAGTAATGGAACGCCCAAATATATTGTTCATCACCCTCGATCAATTTCGGGCCGATTCCCTCTCATGTGCTGGGCATTCTGTGGTGAAAACTCCACATCTCGACATGCTTGCCGCCCACGGAGTGCGGTTTGCTCGCCATTATTCACAAGCAGCACCGTGTTCGCCGGGGCGGGCAGCGTTGTATACGGGCACCTACATGATGAGTAACCGAGTGGTGGCAAATGGAACACCACTCGATAAGCGCTTTGACAATGTGGCTTTAGCGGCAAGAAGGCAAGGGTACGACCCCGTACTTTTTGGTTACACCGATCAGGGTGTCGACCCGCGCACCGTTACAGATTCAAATGACCCACGGTTGTCAACGTATGAAAGTATTTTGCCTGGTTTTCGAGAAGTGCTGCACCTTCCTGAACCTGCCGTTGGTTGGCTCGAGTGGTTGCAAGAACTTGGCTACGAAAACATTGGCGACACGCAGCATGCATTGTCGAGTGAAAATGAACGACCCGCAGAACACAGCATTACTACTTTTCTGACCAACACTTTTTTCAATTGGCTCAATGGTGAAGATTCTTCGCAACCATGGTTTACACACCTCTCTTTTTTGCGGCCACACCCACCATTTGTTGCTGCTGGAGAATGGGCACAGAAATACGACCCTGCACAGTGTGAAGACCCCATTGGCGTGGCTGAAAACAGGCACTGGCTGCAC
Source organism: Actinomycetota bacterium (assembly GCA_026393585.1). Lineage (GTDB taxonomy): Bacteria > Actinomycetota > Acidimicrobiia > Acidimicrobiales > Ilumatobacteraceae > F1-20-MAGs119. The sequence continues at coordinate 14,039 of JAPKZV010000019.1, read as the reverse complement.
GACGTGCTGCTGCAGCATGGAGCAACAAAAGCCCCGCAATCACGCTCTGAAATGCAGCATGTGAGGGCGCAGTACTACGGAAACATTTCTCATGTCGATGAACAACTAGGACGCATTTTTGATGAGTTGAAACGTCGTGGCGAATGGGAAAACACGGTTGTTGTTGTCACTTCTGATCATGGTGAACAACTAGGCGACCAAGGCCTATTAAACAAAGCCGGTTTTTTTGAATCGAGTTACCATATTGGTTGCATTGTTCGGGTGCCTCAATACAAAGCCGCACATGGAAATGTGGTGAATGAGTTCACTGAGAACATTGATATTTTTCCAACGCTGTGTGAAGTGATGAGCGAGGCAATTCCTCTTCAGTGTGATGGAATGTCGTTGAGTTCATTTCTGCACAACGAAACACCTATGCGCTGGCGTGATGCGGCCACTTATGAGTGGGACTGGCGCGATGTTCTTATTGGAATTCACCCTGAGCACGATGCGTATCGGTGGCCATACGACCGACGGCTAGAAGAATCACATCTCACCGTGCGCAGAAGTAGCGAGTATGCCTACGTGCACTTTGGCGATGGTTCGTGGTTGTGTTTCAACGTAGGCGATGACCCAACATGGGGAACGACAACCACTGATGCTGCAATAGTGTTGCGCGAAGCGCAGGCAATGCTTACATGGCGAGCAAACCATGCCGAGCGAATACTGGCCGGAATGCTCTTAGAAAATGGTGGAATTGGTAGACGCCCAGCGGGTTTCAGCAGCGAATAATGTTGAGCACGTCTGAGTGCAAATGACCATTGCTCGTGACGGCACTTCCGTTACGAAATGATGTTGCACCAAGACGGTCGGTGAACGTGCCGCCAGCTTCGCGAACAACAAGACACACTGCAGCGGTGTCGTAGGGCTCTAAGCCAATGGCGTCGACGGCGGCATCGATATTGCCCTCTGCTACCAACATATGTTGCCAAAAATCGCCAAATCCACGTGAGCGGTACGCACGTTGTTGGAGTTCAACAAGTTTTTGAGTTCCACCCACTTGGTCCCATGCGGCATGATGAGTAACGCTCACCTGTGCTTCATCAAGTGCGCGCACATTGCTCACTTGAATTTTGCCGCGAGCGTTAAAGGCGCCCATTCCACGGCCTGCCCACCAACGAGAGTGAAGCGCAGGAGCACTGACAACGGCTACGAGGGGTTCGTCGTTGGCGTCGACAAGTGCAATGAGTGTTGCCCATACCGGAATGCCTCGCGTGTAGTTGCTGGTGCCGTCGATGGGGTCGATGATCCACGTGAGTGGAGCAGAAGATGCGCCCGCCGAACCGAATTCCTCACCAAAGATGGCGTGTGGTTTACGGTGGCGCATAATTTCATCGGCCAAGAGACGTTCTGTTGCCCGGTCGAGTTCTGTTACCTCAGTTTTGTTTTCTTTCCAATCAACAGAAAAATCACGTCGGTAAAAAGGGGACAGCGTATGTGCATCGGCAAGGTCGGCAAGGTGTAGGGCGAAATCGAGCTCGGCAGCAATATCGACGTGTTTGCTCATGAAGGCAAACTATTACGAAAATCGGCTGGACGCTTCTCAATTAATGCCGAGAGCCCTTCTTGTGCGTCTGGGCCAAGGAAATTCAACATTTCATAAGCGAGGGAGGCTTCAAAATTGGGGAGCGCCTGGCGCAACCAGTGATTGAGGCTGCGCTTGGTGAAACGCACTGCATCGCGTGGACCGGTGGCAACTTTTTGCGCAACGGCTAATGCAGTAGAAAGAACTTCATCGGCGGGCACTGCTTTAGTAACAAGCCCAATGCGCGCTGCTTCTTTACCGTCAATGAAATCGGCGGTGAGGAGGTAGTACTTTGCCTGAGCCATTCCACACAGCAGGGGCCAAATCGCTACCGCATGGTCGCCCGCAGCAACACCGAGGCGAATATGGCCATCGGTAATGCGTGCATCTTCGTTCATGATACTGATATCGGCCATGAGCGCAACTGCAAGACCAGCACCTACGGCAACTCCATTGATTGCAGAGATGATGGGTGTGTCGCAGTCGATCATGGAGCGAACAATTTCGCCTGCTTCTCGCATCACCCGCATTGTTTGTGTGTAGTTGCCTACTTGTTCCTTGATCCACTCCAATTCGCCGCCAGCACTGAATGCCTTTCCGGCACCTGTGACGACGACGGCGTTGATATTTGGATCGGAATCGACGTCGCGAAAAATAGTGGAAATCTCCAAATGCATTTGTGCATCGGTGGCATTCATTTTGCCGGGGTTATCGAGCGTGATGAGGAGTACGCCGTTCTCTTGCATCTCGCATTGGAGGCGCTGATACTTCTCTGCGTAGTTCATTGAGCTGCGCAATTCGTCACAATGCTCTTCACCGAGTTGGCCATGCCTTGCGCATCGAGTTGTAGTTGTTTCAGAATCGCATCGGGTTTTGCTTGTGCAATGAATTCAGTAGGAATTCCGAAGGTGTACACGCGCGGAGATTGCGCTTGTTTTGCACTTTCTAGACCCACTTCATCGGCAATAGATGACCCAATTCCGCCGTCTCGAATACCGTCTTCAAAAGTGAGGACAAATTGATACTGAGCAGCTTCGTGAATCATTTTGGGGTCGAGTGGCTTACAGCTACGTACGTCCCACACCGATGTTTCAATTCCGTCTTGATGGAGTAGTTCTGCAGCTTGTAATGCATTGCCAACCATTTTGCCGATAGCCAAAATGCACACCTTTTTATTGGCAGACGTGCGTAGCTCTCGAGCTAAAAGGCCACTTCCAATATCGGTCGGTTCAACATTGCGCACAACGCCTTTGGGGTAGCGAATAACAACGGGTCCGTCATTCACCAACGTGAAGGCATCGTGCAGCATTTGTTGCAGATCTTGCGCACTTGATGGTGCAAGAACTCGCATGCCCGGAACTTTGGCAAGAAGGGCCATGTCGTACACGCCGTGATGGCTCGGGCCGTCGTCGCCAGTAATACCAGCGCGGTCGAGACAAAAAATGACAGGTGCTTTGTGCAGTGCAACGTCGTACACCACTTGGTCCCAAGCGCGCGACAAGAATGTGCTGTACAGAGCAACAACAGGGCGTAAGCCAGACAGTGCCATTCCCGTTGCTGCGGTGACGGCGTGTTGCTCTGCAATACCTACGTCAAAGAATCGATCGGGGAACTCTTGTTGAAAGGCAATGAGTCCGGTGGGCCCAGGCATGGCTGCAGTAATAGCCACAATGCGACTATCGGCTGATGCTTCTTTCACTAAGGTTTCGGCGAATGCTTGGGTGTAACCCGTTGGCCCCGATTTTGGAGGGCCATTTTGTGGGTCGAACACAGGCGCATCGTGAAGATGCTTTTCATCGTCGTCTTCGGCCGGAGAATAGCCACGGCCTTTTTGTGTGATGACATGTAAAAGAATGGGACCTTCGGCTACGCGAAGTTCTGCAGAACGTAGTGCTTTTTCAAGAGCTTCAATGTCGTGGCCGTCGATGGGTCCGATGTAGCGAATTCCTAATGCCTCAAAGAAACCTGGAGGCTGCAGAAATTCACGCACTGCTGCTTTGACTGCTTCAACGCTGCGCTCGGCTTGTTTGCCTACCGCTGGTAGTCGACGCATGAATCGTTCAAAGCGGCGTTGACGACGAACGTACGTGGGGTTGAGTCGAATTTTTGTGAGGGTGTTCGACATGAGGCCAGACACTTTGTCTGCAGCAGTGATGTTTTCTTCGCCAATGCTGAGAGTGGAAATAGTAGGTGCGTAGCTTCTGCCGTTGTCATTTAAAACAATGATGACTTTACGACCAGAGTGCCCGAGGTTGTTGAGCGCTTCGTATGCCATTCCACCAGTCATGGAGCCATCTCCAATGACCGACACAATGTGTCGATGCTCAGGAGTTTCTCCTGCTAACTCTGCAAGGTCTCGTGACGCAGCCATGCCGTATGCATAGGAAAGGACAGTTGATGCATGACTATTCTCAATGAAGTCGTGTTCGCTCTCTTCACGATTCGGATAACCCGAGAGCCCACCCTCTTGTCGTAAACGTGCAAAGTCGGGAGCGCGACCCGTCACGAGTTTGTGTACGTATGCCTGGTGGCCGGTATCCCACAGAACGGCATCGCGTGGGCTTTCAAAAACTCTGTGGAGTGCCAGCGTGAGTTCCACTGCCCCCAAGTTGGAGCCTAAGTGCCCACCAGTTTCTGAAACAGACTGAACAATGAACTCGCGAATTTCCGACGCCAATGCAATGACCTCATCTGTTGAGAGGCCGCGAAGATCGGAGGGGTGGTGGATATCGGCGAGCGCCATAGCACCCCGACGCTACCGCCCAGTTTTGGGCAGGGCATATTTGGTAGTGATTCTTTATGACAAAGATGACTACCGTGGCGACATGAACCCATTTTCTTTTTCCCTTGCAGGCAAGACGGCACTTGTGACAGGTGGCAATGGTGGTATCGGTCTTGGCATGGCGCAAGGCCTTGCCGCTAATGGGGCAAATGTAGTGATTTGGGGGACCAACCTCGAGAAGAACACCGCAGCAGCCAAGGAACTGAGCGAGTTTGGCACCTCCATCTTGGCGTTCCAGTGTGACGTTGGCGATGAAGCTCAAGTGCGTGCCAGTTTTGAAGCCACGGTAAAAGAATGCGGTCGCATCGATGCCTGTTTTGTGAATGCAGGGGTGGGCGGCAAGGCGCCGAGTTTTGCGGAGATGAGCACTGAGGAATGGGACCGCGTGATGCGGGTCAACCTTGATGGAGCCTTTTTCACTGCCCAAGAAGCGGTGCGTCACATGGTTCCTCATGGCGGTGGTTCCGTTGTGTTCACCACATCGGGGTCGGCATTTTATGGACAACAAAAAGGGCAGCACTATGGAGCATCAAAAGCCGGGCTTGTAGCCATGTCAAAAGCTATTGCAGTTGAACATGCGCGCCATGGCATTCGTAGCAACGCAATTCTGCCGGGCTGGATTGAAAGTGAAATGACCGCACCTTCATTTGCGTGGGACAAGTTCGTCAACAATGTTCTTCCGCGTGTACCGATGCGACGTTGGGGGTCACCCAGTGATTTTGCAGGGCTCGCCGTGTACTTGGCGAGCGACTTGAGCAAATATCACACTGGCGATGTCATCACCATTGATGGGGGCTATCACTCATTTTGAGTTGTAGTTAACTCGTCAACAGTTGTGCTTCGTATTTTGCATCGAGGCGGCGATGGTTCCATTTGTGCAAACCAGTGCCAATGAGAAAACCAACTGCCAATGTGAGTTGGCCACCCACGCCGTCAATCCAGAAGTGGTTTGCCGTGACGATGATGCACAAGAGAGTGAAAGCCGGGTACAACAGCACGAGCGCTCGAATCCAACGCCGTCGAGCAAGTGGCCACATCGCAAATGCGCACCAACTTGCCCAGCCAATATGCAAGCTCGGCATAGCTGCGTATTGGTTCGAGATTTTTGCGCCAGCACCTGAGCTGAAGTCCCATGGGCCTCCATAAACATCGAGCGTGTCAACAAACCCAAAATTTGTTTTGCCTTCGTCGAGCCCGCGTTCATCGGCCTGTATGCATGCGGCGCCGTGTCCTTGTGGCGGACATGGCTCATCAAGAAGGCGAGGCGGCATGAGTGGGAAAAGTGAGAAACCAATAATCGCAAGAGCGGTCGTGGCTGCCAAAGTATTTCGCCACTGAGGAAATACATCTGGTCTTTTTTTGTACAGCAAAACAAAAACAGTAATGGTGACAACGAAATGCGCTGTTCCGTAGTAGGTATTCAGAAGTTGAATAAACCATCGATGCGCCAAGAAAAACTCTTGAACCGATTCTTCGTGGTACAGGCCAATCCAACGTTCAAACCGGATGACGCGAACGGCATTGCGAAAAGCCTGAACGGGAATGTCGACTCCGTTGATGCGGTCTGAGCCAAATTGATTTCGGGTCCAGGTGTAGACGGCGTAGAACGCGACAAATATTGCGGCCTCTTTCCACCACAGCGTCCTATGCGTGCGGGCTGGCGCTGCGTCCCCCAAATCATTTGCCACGAAGGAGAGGTTAGAGGCTCTGGCAAGTAACGTGAAGTGTTATGAGCACACTGAGCGAGCTTGTCGGCAAAGAAACCATCGAAAAGGTGCTGGCTAAGGGCCGCAGTACCGGAGCGGGGTTCTCCGAGATTTTCATAGAAGACAAGAGATCCACGTCGGCAGGCCTCGACGATGGTCGCATTGAGCAAGTCACCACAGGTCGCGACCGCGGAGCTGGTATTCGGGTCGTGCATGGCGAAACAACGGGTTTTGCTCACACCGCCGATTTGTCTGAAGCCGGTTTGCTGCAAGCTGCCGAGGCGGCAGCAGTTGCCGCCAAACAGGGCTCTGGTGGTGTGGTCACCGTTGCTTTAGGTGGCATCGATACACACCAAGTGAATGACGTGCAGATCTTGCCGAATGAAGTTCCTAAGACACGCAAGGTGGAGTTGCTGGAACGGGCAAATGAAGCAGCGCGCAGCATCGACAAAGCAGTGGTGCAAGTGTCAGCAGGGTATGGCGACAGTGTGCGTCGCATTTTGGTGGCAAACAGTGAAGGTGTCTTTGCCGCCGACGACCAAGTGCGCACTCTTTTTCGTGTGAGTGTTGTTGCCTCTGGCGATGGGGGAATGCAAACCGGTTACGACTCCATGGGTCGCACCATTGGGTTTGAACTCTTCGATCTTTATGACGTGGAAGAACTTGCAGCCGGCGCAGCGCGTCAGGCAGTTACCAAGTTGAAGGCTCGTCCTGCTCCATCGGGTGCGTTGCCTGTTGTTATTAAACGAGGCAGCGGTGGAGTGCTCTTTCACGAAGCCTGTGGTCATGGTTTGGAAGCCGACCTTGTGGGTAAAGGTGCAAGCGTGTACCGCGGCAAAGTAGGCGAGATGGTGGCATCGTCGCTCGTGACTCTCATTGACGACGGCACCATGAGCGGAGAATGGGGTGCAATTGGTATTGACGACGAAGGTCATCAGAGCCAGAAAAACACACTCATCGAAAATGGCGTGCTCACCGATTACATGTGGGACTACCTCCGTGCACGAAAAGAAAATCATCGACAAAGCGGCAACGGTCGACGTCAAAGTTACATGCACCTCCCGATGGTGCGAATGACCAATACATTTGTTATCAACGGCACATCGGAACCCGACGACATTGTGAAAGCAACAAAGAATGGCGTGTACGTTGCCAAACTTGGCGGTGGAAGTGTGAACACTGCAAGTGGCGACTTTGTATTTGGCATGACAGAGGCATACCTCATTGAAAATGGTGAAATCACCGAGCCGTTGCGCGAAGGAAATCTCATTGGCAATGGTCCGCAAGTACTGCGCGATATTGACCTGCTCGGTAACGATTTTGCGATGGGCAACCCAGGCACGTGCGGAAAAGATGGGCAAGGAGTGCCTGTTGGCGATGGTCAGCCCACCTTGCGCGTGAAGTCACTCACCATCGGAGGAACCGCAGCATGAGTTCGGGAAACGCACTGCAAGATCTTGCCGATCGTATTGTTGCCAAAGCAAAGCCCGGTGAACAGGTGGAGGCATATGTTTCTCGAGGTGGCGAAACATCCATCCGCATTTATGAAGGCGAAGTGGAACATTTTGTTTCAGCGCAGTCAGAAAGTGTGGGTATTCGCGTGATCAAAGATGGCCGCACTGGCTATGCGTATGCAGGAACTCTCGATGAGTCGGTACTGAGCGAAGTATTTGCTGAAGCGCGCGACAACGTTCAATTTGGTTCTGTCGATGAGTGGGCTGGTCTTGCAGAGCCAGACGGTGTTGCAAAAGTGCCGCAGGAATTATGGAATGAAGAACTTGCGCATTTTCCTACTGCAGAGAAAATTGCCATTGCAAAAGAACTTGAAAAACTCACCTTGGCTACCGATTCTCGTATTCGTATTGACGATGCAAACTACGACGATGCATATGGTGAAACTGCCTTTGCCACCACAAGTGGCATTCGGGCCCACGGGCGTGAAAATGGTTGTTACGTTTCTGTTGGCACTCTTGCCGACGATGGCGATGAAACTCAAACAGGTTTTGGTTTTTCGGTAGGTCGTACTCCAACGGAATTCAACCTAGGGCGCGCAGCACGCGAAGCCGCCGATCGCGCAACGCGCCTGTTAGGAGCAACGAAGCCACAATCAAAACGCACAACGATTGTTCTCGACCCTTATGTGACCGCACAATTCTTGCGCGTGTTGTCGGGAAGCTTCAGTGGTGAGAATGTGCAAAAAGGCCGCAGCTTTTTTGCTGAACGTTTAGGCGAGTCAGTAGCAAACCCGCTCGTTACTCTCATCGACGACCCAACAAATTCGCTTGCTTATAGCGCAACCGACATCGACGGTGAAGGCTTAGCTGCGCGGCGAAATGTGCTCATTGAAAATGGTGTGTTGAAGCAGTTCCTTCATTCTTCATACAGCGCACGTCGTGGCCAAACACGCAGCACGGGCAGCGCAGTGCGTACAGGTGGAACACCTGGAGTGAGCTGTTTAGCAATGCAACTCGTTCCTGGCACTGGCACTCAAGAAGAACTCATTGCTCAGGTGAGCGATGGAGTGCTCATTCAAATGGTGCAAGGCTTGCATTCAGGTGTGAACCCCATTTCCGGAGACTTTTCCACTGGTGCATCTGGCTTACTCATCACTAATGGTCAAGTAGGTGCACCTATTCGCGAGTTCACCATTGCTTCAACATTGCAGCGCATGTTGCAAGACGTTGTTGCCATCGGTGGCGATGTCGACTGGTTGCCGATGTCGGCTAATGGCATGTCGCTTGTTATTAGCGATGTCACCATGAGCGGGGCTTAGGCAGTTACGTTCTCACGGAACAATGTTCAACACAATGAGTGTTGCGGTGAGTGCAAATAATGCAGAAATTCCCTGAGGTGATTTGGGGTGCTGTGCAATAAAGCTGCGCAAGTTACTGAGAAGAGTCATATCTCTATGTGTGCATTGTGACCCTGGTGGTGCCACACCTTTTTGCGCTATGCAGAAGTGGAAGGCGCAGGTGCTGCCGCAGGGGCAGGAGCGGGGGCTGCAGCGGCTGACGATTCGCTTGAAGAGGAACTTGAGCTGGTTCCTGGAGGGGTAGTTGCAGAACTGCCACCTTTGGAGTCGGTCTTGTAGAAACCGCCGCCTTTAAAGGTGATGCCCACTGGCTGAAAGACTTTTTTCACCGGGCGCATTTTGCCATCGCTTGGGTGAGCAACTTCAGTGAGGGCGTCGTCGGTGAAGGCCTGCTGAACTTCAATGGTTTCACCAGAGTCAACGAATTTGTAGACGTAGGTTGGCATAAGGGCTCCTGCAGGTAGAAAACAATGGCTGTGCAGCGAGGAAAGAGTATCGGGAGACTGCCCTTAAGCGTCGCCTCGGGCACGAATGAACTGCTCGGGTTCGTCAAGAACGAGCCCAAATTCATCGACATCGACCTCAACGAGCTCTTGCAAGGTGCTGTCAGCAGGGGAGAGGCGGGTGTAGCGCCAGCGGTGTTCGGCAATGCGCTCAAAGCGCATGGTGCCGGCGACCACCGAGAGTTTCTCGGGGTCGACAATGGCAGTTTTCACTTCTGCCCCGTGGCCAACCTCTAAAGGCAGTTGACGAATGGCGATGCAGTGCGTGATGGGCGAACCAACAATGGCTACGAGGTGGCACCCGTCGAGGTCGGTGCGGTGGGCGCCATTGACCTCGCCCCATCGGCCTGAACCATCGGTCGCTAGCCATAGATCGGGGTCGTCGAGGTCACGAAAGAGCAGCACTTGCTGGATTCCCCATTGGGCCGAAACCCGGATGGCTACTTGCGACCGTTGTGGCCCGAGCCCGCAATCGAGGGTCCAGCCTTCGTTTTCCCAGCGAAATTTCACCGTACTGAGTGGGCGTCCGCCATCGGCGAGGTTGGGGTTGACGACGTCCCAGGAGACATCGTGACCGCTAGCAGGAAGTGCTCGATAGATCATGTGGTCACATCTTCTCACAGGTACCGTTCAGGACGTGATTGAACTCGCTTCTGCCCAAGAAAAAGTACTGCGTGCAGTGCAGCAGGCTGCGCCGGTCACCGTTGCGCTGAGCCATGCATATGGGTTGGTGCTCGCCGAGAACATCGTTTCGCAAGAAGAAGTACCTCATTTTGCAAATAGTGCAGTCGATGGTTTCGCCGTTCGTGCGCAAGATGTTGCGAATGTTCCCGCAACCCTGCGAGTGGTCGATGAAATTGCTGCAGGTGGTGTTCCGCATGTTGCAGTGGGCCCAGGTGAAACATCTCGCATCATGACGGGTGCTCCAATGCCAAGTGGCGCCGATGCAGTGGTGATGGTGGAAGATTCCACAGAAGGTAAAACACCAGAGGAAGTGGTGCTCAGTGCTTCTGTGCAGGTGGGGCAAGCCGTTCGTCCTCGTGGTGACGATGTGCGCGTTGGCGATGTGGTGTTCCGCGTTGGTGATGTTCTGCACTCTGCTGCAGTAGGTGTTCTTGCCAGCATCAATGCACCTCATGTATCTGTTGTGCCGCGACTTCGTGTTGCAGTGCTGTCTACTGGCGATGAGTTAGTTGACGATGGTTCACCACTGGCACTTGGTCAAATTCGTGAAAGCAACCGCACCATGTTGATGGGCCTTGTTGCGCAAGCTGGTTGCATCGCAGTTGATTACGGAATCGTGCGTGACAATGAACAAGCTCTGGAAGAGACACTGCGAAGAGCAGCTGACGAGTGCGACGCTATTGTGACGAGTGGTGGTGTCAGCATGGGCGCATACGACGTAGTGAAAGCGCTTCTTGGACGCATTGCACATATGACGTGGATGCAAATTGCCATTAAGCCAGCGAAACCATTTGCCTTTGGCATGCTCGATGCTCCACGTGGGTCTGAAGCTCAACGTCAAGTTCCCATTTTTGGTCTTCCCGGAAACCCAGTTTCGTCGTTAGTGAGTTTTGAATTGTTGGCGCGCCCAGCACTGCGCAAGATGATGGGCCATGCAGCGCTGCATCGCCCATCGCTCCTCGCGATGGCAGATGCAGATTTTTTACGTAAAACCGATGGGAAAATTCACTTCCAGCGTGTGATTGCCAAAAGCAATAGCGATGGTCGCATTCACGTTGCTCCTGTTAGCCAACAAGGGAGCCATCAGTTAGCAGCATCCGCGTTGGCAAATGCTGTGGCGGTATTGCCTGACGGCGATGGGGTGGTTCAGGGCGGCGAAGTGCGAATTCTTCTCTTATCAGACCTTGTCGAAGGGGCATAGACTAAAGCCATGAGTGCGGCGGGGGTTCAGGGTGAAGCGCTAGTCGACCCTTTTGGGCGCACTGTGCGCGACCTGCGTATTTCAGTCACCGACCGCTGCAACTTTCGTTGTACCTACTGCATGCCTGCAGAGGGCATGGTGTGGCTCGACCGGAGCGATGTACTCACCTTCGAAGAAATCAAACGGTTCGCTGGCATTTGTGTTGAGCATTTTTTTGTCGATGGCATTCGCCTCACCGGTGGCGAGCCAACGGTGCGTGCGCACCTTCCCATTTTGGTGAACCAGTTAGCTGCACTACGCGTGCCCGCACATGCGCCATCGGCCTTTGCTGGCAAAGCTCCCGACATTGCTCTCACCACCAATGGTGCAACACTGCGCAACGTGGCTCATGAACTATTCACAGCAGGCGTCAGCCGGGTCAATGTAAGCCTCGACACTTTGCAACCAGAGAAATTTCTAGCAATGACCCGCCGCGATGAATTTCACAATGTCATTGCCGGAATTCGAGAAGCTCAGCAGGCGGGTTTTCACCCCGTCAAAGTAAATGCTGTTATTGAACGTGGCACCAACGACGATGAAATTGTTGACCTTGCAACTTTTGGTCGCGAGAACAATGTGGAAGTGCGATTCATCGAGTTCATGCCTTTAGATGCTGAACAAGGCTGGACCGGAAACAAAGTGGTGAGCCAAGATGAAATTGTTCAGGCAATTCATGCGGTGTACCCACTTGAGCAAATGTCAGCACGTGGTGCCGCGCCAGCCGATCGCTGGCGGTATCTCGATGGCAAAGGCACCGTCGGAGTCATTCCTTCAGTAACAAAGCCCTTTTGTGGCGATTGCGACCGCGTGCGGCTCACCGCCGATGGTCAATTTCGTACATGTCTGTTCTCCACCACAGAATTCGATATGAAAGCACTCATGCGAAATGGCGCAAGCGATACCGAAATCGCAGCCGAAATTCGCCGTGCCGTGGGCACCAAATGGGCCGGTCACCAAATTGGTCAAGTCAATTTCATTCGACCTGTACGCACCATGAGCCAAATTGGTGGCTGAGGCTGCCCCTAAGCGCGAATTGCTTCGAACCCGCCGAGAACATCGGAAACGTCGATGAAGCCTGCGCGACGCAACACACTTGCTGCGATCGACGAGCGATAGCCGCCAGCACAAAACACGATGGTGGGTATGGTTGGCTCGAGCTCGTGTAGCCGTTGCTGAATTTCTGCAATAGGTATGTTGATGGCGTTGGCAAAAGATCCGAGATGTGACTCGCTGGCGCTGCGTACATCAACAATCTGCAACGGATGAATTGCCGCGGTTTTTGTATGAAATTGCGGCGGGGTGAGTCGAGAAGCTTGCAGCATGTGTTGCGGTGCGGCAATGAGGTCGTTGATGCTGAGCCAACCAAGAACATTGTCGTACCCAATGCGTGCAAGGCGTACTTTTGCTTCTAACTCTTGGCCGGGTTCGGTCACGATGACCATTTTTTCTGTTGGGGTAATGACCGCGCCCGCGTATTCCGCATAGCGACCTTGGAGCCCAACGTTGATGGAACCTTTGAGGTATCCGGTCGCAAAAAATTGTGCGTCTCGGGTGTCAATAAAACTCACGCCTTCGTGTTGAAGGTTGAGTGCTTCTGTAAGCGAGAGTCGCTGTGGAGGAGCATGCTCATCGAGAACTGCACGGTTTTGGCCATTGAGTTGAGCATCGTAAATAAAGTAACTCGGTGCTGAAGGTTGGCCTTCGGTGACGATGTCAATAAAGGCATCAACATTGGGCACAAGCAGCGCATAGTTGGTGAGTCTTTGCTCGCCAATGGTCGACATAGTTTCTGTTGAGAGATTCTTGCCGCATGCAGAACCTGCTCCGTGTGCCGGAAGTACTCGCGTTGCATCGGGAAGTGTTAACAACTTCTGGTGCAGTGAGTTGTAGAGCATGTGTCCGAGCTCATTCGAAGTGTGCCCAACAGAAACTAAGAGGTCGGGGCGACCCACATCGCCAATGAACATGGTGTCGCCGGTTAGCACAGCGTAGGGAACAGCATCGTTGGCGTGTTCGCGCACCACAATGGAAATTGATTCTGGGGTGTGGCCAGGGGTATGGCGAATTTCTAATTGAACAGTACCGAGCGAATATTTATCGCCATCCGCAAAGAGACGTGTGGGGAACTCAGGTTGTGCGTGCGCACCATAAGCAATTGTTGCTCCGGTTGCATGCGCAAGTTCAAGGTGCCCCGACAAAAAGTCGGCATGGAAATGAGTTTCAAGGACGAGCTCAATTTTCGCACCATAGATTTTTGCTGTGTCGATGTATTGCTGTACGTCACGAGTGGGGTCAACAACAACTGCACGTTGTGTTGACTTATCGATGATGAGGTACGACGCTTGCGACAGACAGTCGAGATAAAACTGCTGACACAACAATGTGTCAGACGACAAATGGTGGGCATCCCACGCGAGCATTCCACCTTGCAGGTTCACAGCCTGAAAGCCGGCTTCGCGGAAAATTTCCGTTGCTTGACCGCTGCGGTTCCCACTTCGACACAAAATAGCGAGAGGAACTGAGGTGTCGAAGGTAGGTAAACGGCGCAGGAATTCCTGGAGTGGAATATTGATTGCACCGGGAATGGATCCGGCGGCAAATTCGTCGGGTTCACGAACATCAATGAGTTGCGCACCAGCGGCGATGAGCTCTGGGGTGTTGATGACATCGGTATCGGAATTCAAGTTGATGGTCATGTGCTTTCCGTTGTTGATTCTGATGTGCAGTATATACCCCTAGGGGTATATA
>JAPKZV010000035.1 GCA_026393585.1 Actinomycetota bacterium | reverse complement strand
GGTCATCGACTGGGAACTTGCCGGAATTGGTGACCCACGTGAAGACATTGGCTATTTCAAAGCAGTGTCGCAAGCTTCACCACCAGACCTATTAGGCGACGATGGCATTGAAGGTTTTTGTGCTCGTTACCGCGAACTCACCGGGCTCAATGAATTACAATTGAACCCCGCAACTGTTGCTTACTTTTTGGTGCTCGGAGTGGTGGGCACCGTAGAGCAACTGATGCAGGGCGGTGCGGCATGGGCAAAAGGTGATAACCATTTGTTTAACTCGGTGTTCAACTTGAGTTCGGTGCTCTTTGGCCAAAGTATGTGGCTGAATTTCTTGGGGCAACTATCGGAACCGATGAAGCAAATTGCTGCTGCAGCAAACGGAGGGAAGTAAATGTTTTCACGACCAACGACCGAACAGTTGCTTGCTGGTATTGCCGAAGAGCTGCGTACCGTGGTGGCGAGCGAAGTGCAAACCGAGACCACCAAAATTATGTTGCAGCAAATTGATCAAATTCTCATGGGTTGCTCTCGCCGCGCTGCGCATGAAATTGCCTGGGTGCATGAAGAAGCAGAGAAAATTGGCGCATTAACCGGCAAGGCCATTGGGAAGCCAGCGAGTTTGCACCTCGAAGATGTGCTGGCGTGGTATCACCAAGTGAGTTCACTGCTGTCTGACGAAGTAGGGGCAGCATTTCGCAGTGGCAACCAGGGTCGCATCGATGCGGTAAAAGAATTGCTCGATGCTCGCTCGGCTATTGAAATGCAAGTGCTCGGCGCTCTCGAACTTGTGGGTCGTGGCTAGTAACCCAGTGGGGTAGCAGTGCCACGGTCAACGCTGCCGTGGCGAAACTTTGCCGCGTCGATGGGCATGTGAGTGTCAATTGACTGGCTCGTGGTGTTCTCGTGCACGCAGATGCGCTCAATGATGCGCCATTCGCCATTGCGATTTTCATATTGGTCGAGATAACGCCCAAACCACGTATCGATGTGGTCAACGCCATTATCGGTGCGAAACACATAAGTGACGTTGTAGATCTCGCCCGAGGCGGTGGATCCGTTCACTTCAATGGCGTGGTTCATGACACAGTGCATGGTTCCTGTGAAGCGCTGATGAGAGTCAATCACGCGGTCACAAAACGCCATTGCATTTCCCACAAACACCCCGTGGTCGTCGGTGGCTTCTGGCCAGTATGCCGATTTCATCAGGTCGCCATCGAGGCGGTCAACACCGCGCGCGTACCTGGCAGCAACTTGTCGAATTGCGTCGTGGTCGGAAAGTGTTGCGCTCATGTTCCCCCTCAAGAAAGTCCGCAATTCAGCGGTCGTCATAGTGTAAACACGAGTGATGAAGAGAACGAGACCCAGAGCGCGCATCCAATGCCTAGTTGCACTTCTAGTGGTCGTCACCTCGTGTGGGTCGGCCGGGTCTTCTGAAACCACAACCACGTCAACATCCACAACGGTGCAGCCGGTTGCCACTTCCACAACCAGTACGGTTCCGCCGGTATCAGGAGAACCCGTGGCACTTGGGGTGCTCACGCGTTCTTCGCAAGCCAGTGTGTTGCAAGAAATCTCAAAGTATGTAAATACACAACGCGCAGGTGTGGGCGGCAGGCCGTTAGTGCTTCAGGAGTGTGAAGTTTCTCAAGACCAGACGCTGAGTGACTGTATTGAAGAGTTTGCGCAGAACAAGGTGTACGCAATTGTGGCGACCGATGAAGGTGTGGGAGATATTGGCGCAGCGCTGGAGGAAGCAGAGCAAAGTACACCGGTGGTTGTGGCTAACCCCATTGATGTTTCTGTATTGGTGTCGCAAAAACTCACTGCTATTACGCCTGGAATGCCCGGACTCATGCTGTCGTTGGCAATAGTGGCAGCAGCTGAAAATAAAAGCGTCAGCGTTGTGCACAGCGGGAGTGAGGAGTCGAATTCGATTTTTGCATCAATCGTGCGCCCGGTCTTAGTGAAGTCGGGCTTGCGTGTTGAAGACATTTCGGAAGTTGTTGTTCCCGACGATGCAACAAGTGAGGAAGTAGTGGAGCTACTTGAAGATGCTGAAGTTGCGTCGTCGGCAGTCATTGCCGATGTTGCGGGAGAGAACTGTGCTGGTTTTGCAAAATGGGTGAACTCATTAACAAGCAAACCCGTTGTGCTCACCGTTGATGCTTGTGCACTGAGCAACTCAAAAAGTGAAACGGAAAACTGGTTTGTGGCGAGATACGGAAATGATTTCACAAATGCTCGCGATGCCGAGTTTGGTATGAAGAATTGGGTGTCGTCGTATCGTGAAGGAATTCGTGCCGCAGTACTTGCTGTAGTTGATTTGTTGAGTGAACGAACAGAACGCAATTTGAGCTTGGCTGAAGTGAAAGCGGGCATGAATGCTTCCGTAGAAAACATTCGTGGTTTTTCACAGGCTCCACAATGCGCACTCGTGTTGTCGTATGTTGCCTTGTGTACATCGCAAGTGGGATTATCTCAAGTAAAAAATGGCGAATTAGTAGATCTGCGCGGAGGTTCCGAGGGGAATCCCATCGAGTTATTCACCGAGATACAGCCCTTGGGCAGTTAGCGTATGGGTATGAGTTCTGCCTGGAACAGCGTGGGTGCTGCAGCAAATGCACTAGAAAAAGCCACGATCAGCAATCTCTTTTCTCAAAACCCTGCACGCGCTACGTCGATGATGTTCTCGGCTGGTGAACTACTGGTCGACTTTTCGCGACAAAAAATTGATGAACAGGCACTGCAGGCGCTCGTGGCATTGGCCAAACATGCAGATATAGAAAAGATGCGCGAAGAGATGTTTAGCGGTGTTGCCATTAACAACACTGAAGGTCGCCCGGTATTGCACGTGGCTTTACGTATGCCTGCACTCGAGAGCGTTGTGGTGGGCGCAGAGAACGTTGTCCCTGAAGTGCATGCAACGTTGGGGCGCATGGCAAAAACTGTGGAACGCATTGCCAGCGGAACGCATGTCGGCTCCACTGGTAAGGCCATCAAGCATGTTGTCAACATTGGCATTGGGGGAAGCGACCTTGGGCCAGCAATGGCAATGCGCGCACTGAGTGCTTATGGCGTCACCGGCGTACAAGCCCATTTTGTGTCGAATGTCGACCCCACAGACCTGGCTCAAGTTCTGGCACACGTGAACCCGCACGAAACTGCCTTTGTTGTTGCCTCTAAAACCTTCACCACGCAAGAAACAATGGCCAATGCGCATACGGCAATGCAGTGGTTGCAGAGTGGCATGAATGTTGCCGACGTGACGAATCATTTTTTTGCGTTCACAGCACGTGTCGATGCAGCAGTGCAATTCGGTGTTTCGGCAGAAAATGTCTTTCCGATGTGGGATTGGGTAGGCGGGCGATTCTCGCTGGGTTCTGCTATTGGTTTCTCGCTCATGTGCTCAATTGGTGCCCAACACTTCACAGACATGCTGCTGGGTATGCGCGAAATGGACGATCATTTTTGCTCAGCTGAGTTGCAAGAAAATGTTCCTGTTCTCTTGGCGCTCGTTGGTATTTGGAATCGCAACTTTCTTGGCAGTGCATCGCAAGCGGTCATTCCTTACCTGCAAGAGCTGGCACGATTCCCGGCGTATCTTCAGCAATTAGAAATGGAAAGCAACGGGAAGCGGTCAAACCGTGATGGGGAACTCGCGCAACACGCAACATCTCCAGTGGTGTGGGGAGAGCCCGGAACCAATGGTCAGCACGCATTTTTCCAACTGTTGCATCAAGGAACCGATGTGATTCCTGTTGATTTCATTGGCGCCGCACGAACAACTGCGACTGGGCTCGATGAGCACAGTGCTCGTGACCAGCATCGAAAACTCATGGCGAATATGTTTGCTCAAGCATCGGCGTTGGCCTTTGGTTCGCCTGCAGCAACCGATGTGCCTGCCGCGCAAGGGGAGCATCGAGTATTTCCGGGCAATCGTCCCAGCACCACCATTGTGTTCAATGAGCTGAACCCGCGTGTGTTGGGTCAACTCGTGTCACTCTATGAACACAAGACCTTTGTTCAGGGTTGTATTTGGGGCGTCAACAGTTTCGACCAGTGGGGTGTTGAACTGGGCAAAGTGTTGGCCGGCGATGTGCTTGCACATATGGCAAACACATCGCTCGACACCACACTCGACCATTCCACGCGTGTGCTGGTGGAATGGTTTTTAAACAACTCTTAGCGAGCGACCCTATTTATTGTGCTCGCCTTAGCGAGCGACCATCATCCCGGTTTTTTGGAATGAGACCGACATGCCAGCACCCGAGGTGAGGCCAGCGTCAACCGTGATGTTCTGGCCAGTGATGTAGCTTCCGCCTTCGCTGAACAAGAAGAGTGCAGTTTCTGCAATGTCATTGGCGTGTGCGGCACGGCCAAGTGGCGACATGCTTCCGATGCGCTCTGATGCAGTCTTCAAGTCGTTGGGGTCACCAGCAATAACGTGTGCGGTCATGCCGGTCGGAATGGACCCTGGTGCAATGGAGTTGGCACGAATTTTGAATGCAGCAAGTTCTGATGCAGCGCTACGAGCCAAACCAATAACGCCAGCCTTAGCCATTGCGTATGCGTGTGGCCCGAGGCCTCCTTGTACACCAGCAACTGAAGCAGTACCGATGATGCAACCGCCATTGCCTGAAGCGATGATGCCACGGGCAGCGTGCTTGAAGGTGAGAAATACACCACGGACGAGAACAGCCATGGTCTTGTCGAAGTCATCCATTGGGGTGTCGGCAATGGGGCCAACAACACCAACAATGCCGGCGTTAGCAAATGCGCTGTCGAGGCGACCAAATTTGGCGATGCCTGCATCGACTGCAGCAGCAACGTCTGCTTCTTTGCTCACGTCACACTGTGCGAAAATTGCTTTGTCGCCAAGTGACTTGGCAACTGCTTCGCCGCGTTCTGCGCCGTAGTCGGCAATGATTACTTTTCCGCCTTCGGCAACCAAGAGACGTGCGGTGGCTTCACCCAAACCGCTTGCGCCTCCGGTAATGAGAGCAACTTTTCCTTCGTAACGACCAGCCATGGGTCCCCCTTCACTTAGATGTTTCATTCACTGTAGTGTCGGGTCGGAAAAGGTGCATCGTCAGACGAGGTGCGCCACCTATTGGGGCAAGGGGTTCAACATGGGTAACGACAATTCTTTAGTGGGCGCAGGGCGTATTGCAGGCGCGGGGAAGCGGCAAACGATCCTTGCGTATTTCAGTATGCGCGGGGTGGAGTTTTCTGAGCGAGTAGCTGCAGCCAGCGCAGCGGGTTTCGACGGTATTGGGTTCAACGTGGCCGAATACCTGAAACTGCGGGCCGAGGGAACTACCGATGCGCAACTGCAGGCCATTCTCGACAAGCACAATGTTCGCATTTTGGAACTCGAAGCTCTGCGCCTTTTAGACGACGCTGCGGCTAAAGATTTTGAGCACGTGGCACGCACATTTCATGCAGAGCGTGTGCAGGTCATTTCACCTTTTGGCCCCGACAAAGACATCGACCTGGCCAAGGCCTCAGCATGGATCGGCGAGATCGCCAAACGCACCGAAGAGGCAGGCATTCACTACGCCATTGAGTTTTTGCCCCCTACCAAAATTCCCGATATTGCCACTGCGCAGCGTGTAGCTCAAGCAAGTGGGCAAAAAAATGTTGGGCTGTGCGTCGACACGTGGCACGTATTTCGTGGGGCTGGCCTTGCATCGCTGGCCGATCTCGATTTCTCCATGGTGAAAAACGTGCAGGTAGATGACGGAACTATGAAGCCCCGACTCGACGACTACATCCAAGACTGCATTCACTACCGTGAATTGCTTGGCGCCGGAGAATTCCCTCTGGTCGATTTCTTCCGCAAAACCCCGCCAACCGCCCCCATCAGCGTGGAAATCATCTCCGATGCCCTTGACGATATTCCGGCAATGGAGCGGGCAAAGGTGCAAGCCGAGTCGCTGGAACGCACTTTGGCCTTGGTTTAAGCCCTCGCTCAATTTTGAGTTCGCTTGAGGGGCATGAAGTAGGCGACAATAGAGCCATGGCAGTGAAAGTTCCTCAAATTGGCCCAGCTACTCCTGAAGAGGCAGACCTCACAGGTCTGAACCCATTCCGCGACACCATCATGCATCAGTGCCCGCACATGTACTTCCGGCGCATGCAGCAAGAAACACCACTGTTCGATGTTGAAGGCACCGACGTTCACATTGTGACGCGCCATGAACTCATCGTGCCGTTGGTGCGCGACACCGAAACATTCTCGAACCGCTTTGGTAGCGCAGGTGAGCCACCCAAGGGTGACATTCTTGAAAAAATCAAAGCTGTGCTTGCAACTGGTTGGCCGCAAGTGCCAACGATGCTCACCATCGACCCGCCGTACCACACACGTTTTCGTAACACCGTGGCTTCTTTTTTCACGCCACGCAAAATTGCCGAGTTGCGTCCGCTCATTGAAGAATATGTCGACAGCATCATGGACAAATTCATCAATCGTCCCGACAAGACAATGGAATTTGTTCGCGATTTCGCCGTTCCACTTCCTATTGCGGCAATTGCTTCTATTTTGAGCGTTCCCCTCGACAAGATGGCCGACCTCAAGCGTTGGAGCGACGACTCGATTGCAACTATTGGCAGCAGCATTTCCGACGACCGTCGCATTGAAGCACTCACAGGCGTGATGGAAATGCAGCGTTATTTCGCTGGTCGTTTAGAGGAAAAGCGTGCCAACCCTTCCGACGATTTGCTCACCGCGTTGGTGACCGCAGAAATCGATACCGATGAAGGAACAAAGCGACTCCTTGAAATTCCCGAGATGCTCTCCATCATCGCCCAACTGCTCACAGCAGGAAATGAAACCACCACCAACACTTTCGCGGAAGGCATGTTGTACTTCGCTGAAAACATGGACGTGTGGGAAAAGGTGCGTCAAGATCGCACTCTCATTGGGCCAGCAGTAGAAGAAATTCTGCGCTTGTCGTCGCCTTCTGGCGGCATGTTCCGTGTTGTTACCAAAGACAATGTGGAAATTGACGGCTGTCCGGTTCCTAAGGGCGACCGCGTCATGCTCATGTACTCGGCTGCTAACCGCGACCCGAAAGTATGGGGCGACACTCCCGACCAATTCGACCCATTGCGCCCCAACTTGAAAGAGCACCTTGCCTTTGGCAAGGGAATCCACTTCTGCATCGGTGCACCACTTGCACGCCTTGAACTCCAGGTGGCATTTGAGCGCATGGCCGACCGCTTGAAGTCGTGGAGCCTCTTGGAAACGAACGATTTCCGTTATCACGACAGTTTCATGTTGCGCGGCTTGAAGAAGCTCGATTTATCCTTCGAAGTGGCCTGAGCGAGTCGGCTCATAGCCCCTTAGACTCAGAAGTCTTATGGCAGGTGAACGGGTTCTTGTTGCAAAAGTTGGTCTCGACGGTCACGACCGTGGAGTAAAAGTAGTCGCACGTATTTTGCGTGATGCTGGCTTTGAAGTCATTTACACCGGTCTCTTTCAGACCCCCGACAAAGTTGCTGCAGCTGCAATCGACGAAGACGTCGATGCAGTAGGCCTCTCCATGTTGTCTGGTGCACATATGACTCTTGCACCAAAAGTTGTGGAAAAAATGCGTGAGCGCGGAGTTGATGTTCCGGTTGTTGTCGGCGGCATTATTCCCGACCAAGACGCCGAGAAGTTGAAGGCTCTTGGTGTTGCTGGGGTCTTGAGCCCAGGTGCAACTTCCGATCAAGTAGTAGATCTCATGCGCGCGGTCATGCCAATAACTATGCCGATGGTGAATCGGGTCGAGCAACCTTCGAGCGTGACAAAGCATTAGTGCGCGATATGGGTGTTCCCATTGAAATGAAAACCTTGGGCGGCAACCAAGCTGGTGAGTCGAGCTATCGCATCGACCGTCGTCAACTGGAATTGTCGTCGGTGAACTTCACCAATGAAGAGCGCCACGCATTGCAACTCGCTTTGGCTGCAGTACACATCGATGCTGCATGGGCCGACCGTGCGCGTTTGAAGTTGGGCCTCGAGGTGGCAGAAGGCGAAACCCTGTCGCAAGCACACTTGCCGGTGAACAGCGTTGCATTGCCAGTAGTGACCGAAGCTGCACAAAATGCGAAAGAAATTAGTTTCAGCTATCGCGGCGAAACGCGACGCTTGCACCCCTACGGAGTATTGGGCCGCGGCGGGTATTGGTATGTCGTTGGCGCCGACCAAATACGCAATGCAATTCGTAGCTTTCGCGTCGACCGTATTGAAGGCAAAGTCAAAATTGTCGATGCAACTTTTGAGCGCCCGCAAGGTTTCGATATTCAAGCTGCAGTAGCAACCGATACAGAAATGTTGGGTGAAGGTGCAGAGCCCACTATGGCCCATGTGCTCATCGATGCCGCTCTGGTGCCAAGTGTTTTGCGTGAGTTTGGTAACCAGTCGGTTATTGAAAATCGTGACGACGGTTCGGTGGTTGTAGAAGTGCCGTGTGGCAATGAAGGCCCATTTCGTTCGTGGTTGCTGGGCCTTGTTGAACATGCCGAAGTGCTTTCGCCTTCCGATGTGCGTGCAGGCATCAAAGACTGGTTACAAAACATGCAAAAAGGTGGCGCACAATGAGTGCCGCACCGCGCCAACGTCGCGCCGCCGAGCGCGTACAGGGTCTCCTCATCATGTTGCCTTGGCTTGCCGAGCGTCAACGCGTATCAATTCATGAAATGGCAAGTACTTTCCATCTCAGTGTTGAAGAACTCAGCCAAGATCTCACGCTCGCCGGTCTCTGTGGCACTCCGCCGTATTCTCCATTAGAACTCATTGAAATCTTCTTCGATGAAAATGAAGTGTGGGTGG
The DNA here is from genome assembly GCA_026393585.1 of Actinomycetota bacterium. GTDB lineage: Bacteria > Actinomycetota > Acidimicrobiia > Acidimicrobiales > Ilumatobacteraceae > F1-20-MAGs119. The sequence continues at coordinate 329 of JAPKZV010000035.1, read as the reverse complement.
AAATACCGAACGTGTTCAACAAGCCCCTGCGCCTTTCTGTTGCCGAGGCTTTTGCATTGCGTGCCGTTGCCGATACCGCCCTTGCCTTACCTGGCGGAGCCAACTCTGCTGCCTTGGGTTCTGCCATTCGCAAACTCAACGAGCTCACTGCAATTGACGATGCGCTGGTCATTGAAAACCCTCACGACCCACTACTGGCTGAATTGGCGCACTTCTGCGATATCACTGCCCGTGTTTCGCTCGACTACTTTTCACCCACCACCAATAAGTCAACATCGCGCAGCGTGGTGCCACGGCGCGTGTGGTTGAGCGGTGAACATTGGTATCTC
>JAPKZV010000233.1 GCA_026393585.1 Actinomycetota bacterium | reverse complement strand
CCCACTTCACGCATTGCTTCGCGAATTTCGCCCACAATTTTGATGCAGTTGGTCTTGTAGCGCTCGCGCCCACCAAGGAACACAGTTGACGACTGCATACCAGCCTCGAACATGCCAAGAGTTTCTGGGTCACCAGCTAATTTCGCACGAATGTCGGCTGCAATGCGGTCGCGTTCTGCAACTGCTTCGCCATGACGCAGCACGGGGTCTTGAGCAGCTTCACCAAAGCGCATGCGGTCGATAGCAGCGAGCGCGATGTCGGGCTTCGATTCCCACGACGGAGCAATTGCGTCCCACTCTGCTGGGCCACGTGAGCCATAGTTGAAGAGGAAGTCGTCGAATGCAACAACAAACTTCTTCACTTCTGCTGAACCACTGGCGCGCAAGCGATCGTTCAGGCCTTGAACACCAGCTTCAAACAATGCGGTGACTTCTTTTGATTCACGTGCAAGACGCGACAACTTCCACATCACACGTGGTGGCACAGAAGAGTCGGCTTCAATGCCGGCAAGCAGACGAATGGTGAGCGATGGGTCGCCCAGTGCTTCACACACTGCACCCAACACGCCCGGGCCCACAGAGGAAACGGTTGAGGCGATCATGCCGGTGTCGAATGCCTGACGGATGTACGGGAACATCGCGCGCACGCGGTCGAGCAATGCCTTGTGGTCGAGTGTTGAGAAGTCGGGGCGCGTTGCGCGCAAATTGTCGGCCATTACTTTGTCACGGTCGAGTTCAGGGAACGACGGCGTACTTAAGGTCCACGCGGCTGTTTCACCTAATTTCGCAGCATGCTTTTCTGACTCGTGCCAAGGCTCTGCTTTGTATGGCGGCACAATTTGGCGGTCGTCGAAGAATGCCTTGTCGACAATTTCCGGCGATGCACCGGGCATACGTGCGCCGAACAAGCGAATGTACGACAGCGGGTTGTATACGTAGCCGCCAAATACACCAAACATGGTGGGGTCGGCTGGGTTTTCTACTTCTTCCCAGTCGAGTACGCCCATTTCGGTGTAGGCATCGACAAGCGCACGGCCAAGGCCCTCACGCAAGTAGGTGGAAGCGAAAAAGGGTGAAGCTGGGTCGGGAAATACGTCGGCCGCGTTGCCGCGGGTCCATGCTGGGAAACGTACGCCTGGGTCTGTATCAATAATCCAACGGTCCATGGATTTGAGCATATTCTGCAGACCTCAATTTCAAGCAATTGACGTCGAAAGTAATGCGCTTCTACGAAATGGAAGTACCGAAAAGCTTTCCAATTGCCATCGTGAATGCCATTGCAACGAGCCCACCAATAACAACACGCACAATGGGCCGCATGGGGTGTGCACCGCCGGCGCGAGCGCCAGCTGCTCCGAGACCAAGCAGCGCAAACACCACGATTGCAATGGTCACTGCGATGCGATTACTTGTTGAGGAAATGGCCACCGCAAGGAGTGGCACAGCAGCACCAATGGCGAAGGCAACTGCAGAACCAATCATCGCCTCAACTGGCTGCGCACGTGAGTGCTCTGAAATACCTAGTTCTTCTGCAAGATGAATTTTGAGCGCATCGCCAGCAGTGAGTTCTTCGGCAACTTGACGCGCTAATTCTGGGTTCAAACCTTTGTGTACATAAATTGCAGTGAGCTCTTCAAGTTCACGCTCAGGAACATTGGCGAGTTCCCACTTTTCTTTAGCGATGTTTGCATCTTCAGCATCTCTTTGTGAGCTCACCGAAATGTATTCCCCAAGTGCCATTGAAGCCGCGCCAGCCACCAAACCCGCAAGACCCACTGTGAGAATTGCGCTACGTGAAGCATTGGCAGCAGCAACTCCGAGAACCAAACAGGCCGTGGAAATAATGCCGTCATTGGCGCCAAGCACCATGGCCCGCAACAACCCAACTCGCGTTCCGCCGTGACCTTCATCGTGTGTAGACATTGCTCATACCCTAATAGACCAGCAAAGCGCCGTGCCGAGTACTGCCCCTAACAATTGAAGGTTTAGTGTGTCGGGTATGGAAGTACGGGGCTTGCACCATGTCAATGTCAATGTTCGTGATCTCAACGAGGCACTCGACTTTTACGTACAAGGTCTTGGCTTTGAACCATTCCATCGCCCCGAAATGGCAGTGCGCGGGGGATGGCTAAAGATGGGCCCGCACGAGCTGCACATCATGGAAGTTGCCAACATTGTTCCCGACAAGAAGCAGCACTTTGCTCTGCTTGTGAACAGCGTTGATGACACTTGTAAAGAATTAGACGATAAAGGTATTTCCTTTCGTCGCATTACCAACACCGATGGTCGTAGCGACCAGCTGTTCCTTCACGACCCCACCGGCAATCGTATTGAAATTCAGGAGTAACCCATGAGCAACCAACTCGTAGTTGATTCTTTACAACGACGCATGAAGGCCATGCACTCGCTCTACCACGATGCAACAAGCACCATGACCGCTGAACAGGTCAATCATTTTGAACGCGAAGGCGTTGTACCTATTGCCTTTTGTCTTTTTCACATTGTGAACATGATCGATGCTTCATTCATGCTCATGACCGGTGCAATGCCGATTTGGAATGACAACTGGGCGAATCGTGTGCAGATGAGCATTAACGATCACGGCAAACACCGCACGGTTGACGAGATGGTGAATCAGCGCATTGGTAACTACCCCGAATTCATTGCGTACATGAACGAAGTATTTACTCGTACCGAGAAGTGGCTAGAAACACTCGACCCCTCTGAACTCGATCGTGTTGTCATCCCCCGCCCCTTCCCTCCGCAAATCGCCAGCACCTACTCCGCCCGCGTTGCCGGCGAAGTGGGCATCACATTGCTCGATGCCACCGAATGCTGGATCTATCAACACGGCCTGCGCCATATGGGCGAAATTGAACATGCCCGAGGCCTCGTTGGCCTGCAGGGAATGACATCTTGAAATGAGTTTTTGGCGTACCATTTCTTTATGAGCGAAGAAATGACTGTGCCGCAACAAACCATTCAACGTGAATGCGACTTGTCTGAGCAGTGCATCCACTGCGGGGCACGTATGCGCCAAGAACACGCGCACTACCGTTGCCCACAATGTGGCAACCGCGACGCGTGCTGCGAAGGTATTTACTAAATCAACTGGCGAGTGCGGCAGCAATAGCCTGCGCACCAGCAAGGAAATCTTGACGTGCCTGTGCGTTCAATACGCCATAGGCAGGAGCCACAAGTTTGTCGGTCAGCTCTTCAGCAGCCACCATGCGAGCGCGAAGATCATCGTCAATAACTGGAGCATCGGCTTCGGTCCAGCCAAACATCTTGATGTCGTTCGGGCGCTTCACAAAGTGAGCAGTTTTTGAATCGATACCCATTGCACGCAATGCCAACAAGTGTGCACTGCCACGGAATTCTCTGAGCACTGTGACCAACTGCATGGCACGGCCAGGAAGATCGCTCACCAAAGGCTCCGTTTTAATGGCTGCATATAGCGTTAAGCCATCGGGGTCGGCAGCGTTGTTCACTGCGTCGGCTGCGGCAACAAAAGCAGCGAGGCCAGCGACATTGCTCAACTTGTTGCGACCATGTTCTGCGCAGCATTCCAAGTGCGCCTTGCCTGCAACGCGTGGTGCAACTTTCGCTTTGGCGCTTTCCCATGCTCCACCAGAAACTGCTGGGTTGAAATAACCAAAAGCGGAAGCTAATGCGGCTCCATCGCAGTCACCGAGTGGGCCACCGCGACCCGCTGCATAGAACTCCATAGGATTCAGGCCAAGTTCTGCGCCTTTGGCTACCGTATGCTCCGCGAAGTAATACGCCCAACCCGAGTTGCCAATAACGGGGCAAGCTTCACGTACAAAATCTTCTGTGGACATCTGTGCTGCGGT
>JAPKZV010000255.1 GCA_026393585.1 Actinomycetota bacterium | reverse complement strand
CGCGCAACGAGAACTCTTGGTTATTTTTGAAACCGTCGAAGAAGTGCTCCATGTCGACAAGAACGCGCTTGCCGTTGCCCTTCAAAAACTCCACCGAGTCGGCCACCATGGCGATGCCTTCTTCAAGAGTGGTTTGCAGTGCATTTTCTACGTGGTAGTCCCAGCACTTTGCCACAATGCACACCGCAGGAGTTTGCGCTTCAATGAGGTTGCGCAGCGTGTCGTCGTCATCCACCTTGCCGCGCGGGCGACGCGTAGAACCAAATGCAACCAACACCGAGTTGGCAAGCTTCAATTCGCTGCGCGCACGAGTAAAGAATTCAATGTCTTTGGGGTTCGCGCCTGGCCAGCCGCCTTCAATGAAGTGCACGCCCAAGTAGTCGAGTTGTTCGGCAATGCGAAGTTTGTCTTCCACCGTTGCCGACACGCCTTCCACCTGCATGCCATCACGCAAGGTGGTGTCGAATACCTCTACAAAGTTCTCGTTCTTTGTGCTCATGTGCTTCTTCTTTCTCTACTCGTTTAGTCTCGCTGGAATTACTTCGTTTCAAACGGGCCCTAGAACGCAAAAAGCCGCCGAAGTTCGGCGGCCGCGCACGAGGGAAACCCGTGCGCTACGAAATAATAATGATGGATACAGCAATGACAGCGATGCGGCTGGTGCCGGAAAACTGTGGGGTTGCTGTGGACATCACAAGGAACAGTCTGCCTTGTCCCCCGCCCAACGTCAATACCTGCAAGCTCTCTAGCAGAAATTTTTCCTGAGGATTACCTGTGGATAAGCCTGTGGGGAAGGTTGGGGAAACCTACTTGGCGAGCTCGCACCAGTGGGCATACTCCGGAATTTGGCCACGAACGGCCTTTCCGTAGATTTCAGCAACCTTCAAGGTGATGGGTCCGGGGCATGGCACCGAACGGTCGTCGACCGAGTTGATGGCGCTCACTTCCGCGGCTGTACCCACGCAGAAGATCTCTTCGGCAATATAGAGGTCGGACCGAGCAAGGTCGCCCTTCACCACTTCATAACCCAGGTCTTCCAGAATCTTAATAACGCTCCACTGCGTGATGCCTTCCAAAGCACCAGCCGACAATGGCGGCGTGATGATTTTGCCGTTGCGCACGACGAAGAGGTTTTCGCCGGTGCACTCGCTTACAAGACCTTCGTTGTTTAACAAGATGGCTTCGTCGTAGCCAGCCCGCAACGCTTCAACCTTTGCCAGCGACGAGTTGGCATAGTTGGCAACTGTTTTTGCAGCTGGAGGCAACATGTTGTGGTCGAGTCGCTTCCATGAAGAAATTTTAATGCGTACACCCTTAGTGAGTGCTTCTTCGCCGAGGTATGCGCCCCATGGCCAGCAGGCAATTGCTACGTCAACGGTGCACGGCAACGTGTTCAAACCCATTTCGCCGTATCCGTAATACGCAATGGGGCGAATGTAACAACCAGGCAAACCAGTTGAAGCCACGGTGTCTTTTGTTGCTTGTACAAGTTCGGCAACGCTGTAAGGAATTTCCATGCCAAGAATTTTTCCACTTCGCAAGAGGCGTTCAATGTGCTCGGTGAGGCGAAACACTGCTGGACCATTTGAAGTTTCGTATGCGCGAATACCTTCGAACACGCCGGTGCCGTAATGCAATGTGTGTGTGAGCACGTGCACCTGAGCTTTATCCCAGTCGACAAGCGTGCCGTTCATCCAGATTTTTGGGGTAGGGACCAAGGTAGGCATAGCGATTCCTTTCGAGAACGTTCTTAGATTACTTGCTCGCCAAGCGGGCGGCGATGGCGTTTCCAATTTCGACGGTGGTTCCCGTTACAGCAGGCTCACAAGCGCCACGAACACGCTCTGCAGCGGCATTTTCGCCCAAAAAGTCGAGCATTAAGGCCGCAGACAAGATGGCCGCTGTGGGGTTGGCCTTGCCGGTACCCACAATGTCGGGGGCGGAACCATGTGATGGTTCGAACATAGAAGGCCCAGTGCGTGAAGGGTTCAAGTTGGCAGACGATGCCAAACCAATGCCGCCACTCACTGCCCCACCAAGGTCGGTGAGAATGTCGCCGAACAAGTTGTCGGTCACAATGACGTCGTAGCGGTATGGGTCTTCTACAAAGTAAATACATGCAGCGTCGACATGGTTGTATGCAGTTTTTACTTGCGGGAAATCTTTGGCAACAATGTTGAACGTGCGCTCCCACAAATCGCCAGAGTAAGTAAGCACGTTTGTTTTGTGCACCAAGGTCACGTGCTTGCGCTCGCGCTTCATGGCTAGTTCAAATGCGTAACGCACGCAACGCTCAACACCCATACGCGTGTTGGTGCTGCCCTGTGTTGCCACTTCATGTGGTGTGCCACGGCGCAACACGCCACCTTCACCAACATATGGGACTTCGGTGTTTTCACGAATGACCACGAAGTCGTGCACTGCGGTTTTGCCCGGAGCCACACCGACGAATGGACGCTGGTTGACATACAAGTCGAGCTCGAAACGCATCTTCAACAACAGCCCACGCTCGATGACGCCAGGGGGAACATCGGGGGTGCCCACGGCGCCGAGCAAGATGGCGTCGAAGTGGCGCAACTGCTCGAGCACGGCGTCGGACAATATTTCCCCGTCGCGCAAATAGCGCTGCCCACCGAGGTCGAAATCGGTTGTTTCAATGGCCACGCCCGCGGCGCGGACCACCTTTAATGCTTCTGCGGTGACCTCTGGGCCAATTCCGTCTCCACCAATGACTGCGATGCGATGTGCCATAGGGCGCTAAGCCTACCGATAGCCTGAGGCTTGTTATGGCTCGTCATTACATCACCCAGGCAACTCACGACCGCATCGCCGCCGAGTTCTTCGACCTCACCACCCGTGGTCGCCATGAAGTGGCCGACAAAATTGAACGTGCCCGTGAAATGGGCGACCTCAAGGAAAATGGCGACTATCACGCCGCCAAAGACGAACAAGGTCACATGGAAGGCCGCATTCGCCAACTTGAAGACATTCTTGAAGATCACGAAATTCTTCCGCCAGGCGTGGAAGGCGTCGTCAGTTCTGGCTCCATCGTGACGTTCCTTTATGAAGGCGACGACGAATCTGACGCCGAGACCTATCTCATTGGCCACATGGAAGAGCGTCGTGAAGGTGTGGAAATGATGAGCCCCAAAGCTCCGCTCGGTGAGGCACTCATCTCGCGCCGTGTTGAAGAATGGGTGGAGTATGAATCACCCAATGGCGGCAAGTTGCGCGTGCGCATTATTGCGGTGGAGCATCTCGCCTAGTGCAAATGCAGTTCAGGTGACCTCATGACTGAACTCAACGCCCCAGAGCCACACCTCCCGCCAGGGCGCGAAGTAACTCTTCCTGGTCGCGGCACTATTTTCTTTCGCGAACTTCCTGGCCCACCAAATGCGCCCGTCCTTTTCTTATTGCACGGCTGGACCGCAACTGTCGACCTCAACTACTTCACCTGTTACGAAGAACTCGGTAAACACTTCCGCGTCATTGCCCCCGACCAGCGTGGTCATGGCCGTGGCATTCGTTCCAGCAAACCTTTCACACTTGCCGCATGCGCCGACGACATGGCCGCACTCGCCGACCATTTAGGCATTGCCACCTTTATCCCTGTTGGTTATTCCATGGGCGGCACCATTGCACAGTTGCTGTGCCATCGTCACGAGCCACGCGTGCGAGCAGTAGTGCTGTGCGCCACTTCTGGTTTCTTCGTTTCCACTCGTCAAGAACGCTTGTCGTTTCTTGGGCTACATGGTCTTGGTTTACTCGCACGCGTTACTCCTGTTGATGCACGAGAAAAAATCACCGAGCGTTTGTATGTACAGCGCAAAGTATTGAACTGGGAACCTTGGGCTGCAGCACAACTTCAACAGCACGACTGGCGTCTTATTTTGGAAGCCGGTGGCGCACTGGGTTCATTTAACTCACGCGACTGGATTCGTTCTATTGATATTCCCGCAAGCGTTGTCATCACTACTCGCGACCGCGTAGTTGCCACTAAGCGTCAAATTCGTTTATTTGAATCACTTCCCAACGCCATTGCCTACCATGTCGATGGCGACCACGATGCCGTGTATGCCATGGCCGATGTATTTGTACCCAAACTTGTGGAAGCATGCCTCAGTGCTGCTGAACGCACAGAACCAGTAACTGAGCAACCATGACCGACAAAGCACTGAGTTCACGCAAGCGATTTGGGCGCAATGCCGAATTAGCAAAGCTCGGCGCCGCCGTGGGCACAAGCTACGCCACTACTGCTGCGCGCAAATTGTTTGCATCTGCCGCCCGCAAAGAAGAACTCGATCATTCACGCGAAATGAAAAATGCCGCGCAAATTGCCGACCGCCTTGGCAACATGAAAGGCGCGCTCATGAAGCTCGGCCAAATGGCGAGCTATCTCGACCACGGCCTTCCCGAACCATTACGCCTCGCACTTTCCGAATTGCAATCACAAGCACCACCTATGGCAAGCGCACTCGCCGAGCAAGTGGTGGAACAGGAACTCGGAAAGCCAATTAGCGAGCTCTTTGTGGAGTGGGACCCAACGCCTATTGCTGCAGCCAGCATTGGCCAAGTGCATCGAGCAATCATCATTGACCCCGTTACGCAACAACAGCGCGCAGTCGCTGTGAAAGTGCAATACCCCGGCGTTGCTGAAGCTATTGCATCTGACTTAAAGAATGCCGACCTGCTGGGTGCTTTGTTGTCATTTGGTTTCAAAAGCTTTAGCCCCGATGAACTCGTTGCAGAAATTAAAGAACGCCTCACCGAAGAGCTCGACTACACACTTGAAGCCGAGAACCAAAAAGACTTCGCCAACTACTACCGCAACCACCCTTTCATTCATGTTCCTGAAGTCATTGAGCACCTCAGCACCACTCGTGTGTTGGTGACCGAGTTGGTTTCGGGCATTACATGGGCCGAGTTGCTGGAACGGCCTCAAGCCGACCGCGACTTTGCTGGTGAAGCACTCTTTCGTTTCGTCTTTCGCTCGCTGTATCGCTTCCGTGCTTTCAACGGCGACCCACACCCAGGCAACTACATCTTTCATGTGGGCGACAACGGCGTCAACAAAATCAGCTTCCTCGACTACGGCTTAGTAAAACACTTCACCGTCGATGAAATGAACGTGTTCCAAAACATGATTACCGCTGCTGCAATTAACCACGACTACGACGCGTTTCGTGTGGTCATTGAAGACGCAGGCCTTCTACAAAAAGATGCACCGGTCGACACGCATACTGCCGGCGAGTACTACCGACTTTTTTATGCGCCCGTGCGTGAATCACATGTCATGACATGGACCCCTGAATATTCCTCTTCTATTGTGCGTCACACCTTCGACCGCAATAGTCCCATTGCGCAGTACTCCACCGTGCCACGCTCGTTTGTTTTCATTCAACGCATCAACCTGGGTCTCTATGCGTTACTTGGTGAACTAGGTGCCGTGGGCAACTACCGCCGCGTTGCAGAAGAACTGTGGCCCATGGTGAATGCCGGGCCTTCAAGTGCACTCGGTGAAGCCGAAGCCGCTTGGCTCGCTGCCAAAAGTTAAGACCGCGGCACCTCGCGCCACGCCTTGCCCTGCCACACATCGGGTTCGCGCGGCAAACCCAGCACCCGCTCGCCCACGATGTTGCGTTGAATTTCACTCGTGCCACCCTCAATCGAGTTCGCACGCGTGCGCAAGAACTCGCGCACATATTTCAGCATCTCGTCGTCGGCGCTTTCCCATGCCGCCACCTGCGCTCCCAAAATATCGAGCGCCACCAATTGCACTTCTTGGTTCGACTTCGCCTTCATGATTTTTGTAATAGAACCTGCTGGCCCTTTCACGCGTTGCACGGTGAGCCCCAACACACGCGCATCGATATAACACTGCACCACTCGTTCTCGTTGCACTGCAGTAAGCGTGTGCGACTGAGATAGCGCAATGAGTTCATCAATGGTTTTGCCACCCAAAATGCTGCGCTTTTGTGGCCCACCTGTTTTTGACCCGACAACGTAATGCGTTCGGCCGACAACGACGCCGTTGATGCAGCCCATCCATCGTTCACATCACTAATGCGCCACAGGTCAGGAATGCGCACTTCATTTAAAAACACTTCGTTGAACTCGTGCTCACCAGTCATGTGCACCAGCGGTCGAATTTCTACGCCCGGTGCGTGTAGGTCGACCCCGAAATACGTGATGCCCTTGTTCTTTGGCGCATTCGGGTCGGTGCGCGCAATGAGCATGCCAATATCGGCTTCATGGCCAAGTGTGGTCCACACCTTTTGACCCGTCACCACCCATTCATCGCCGTCACGTTCTGCTTTGCGTGCCGCGTGGAATACGAGGCACTACTAACGCATCGAGTCGTTCAATAATTTTGCGTGCCGTTGCATCGTCGGCCCCGCGCCCACCGTGTTCACGTGGCCAGTGCGGTGCGGTCCACCCGTGCTTGCCTATTTCAGCAACTATGTGTGCTCCGCCTAACGCAACATGCAACTCACGCAGTGAAACCCAATCTTCCCGGCGCACCACCTCGAACCACTCCTTGGGCAAGAGTGCGTGCAGGTGTTCTTCAAGAAGATTGAGTTCATTCATGCAAGAGAACTATGACCGCGGGCCATACAACGGTGCAAATAACACCGCGCAAACAACTATTCCGATAACGGTATAGTTATGAAATGCTCAGCGTTCTGGAAGTCAGCGAGTTACTCAATGTCAGTTCACGGCGTGTTCGTGCTCTCATTGCCGATGGTCGCATTCCAGCCCAACTCATTGGCAAAACCTGGGCCATTCGCAACGAAGACATTGCCCTTCTTCCCCAGAATCGGCCAAGTGGTCGGCCCTTGACTGCGGTCAATGCCCTCAACGAACTGGTAAACACTTCCACACCACTGCCCGATATCGCCACCATGTCTTCGCGCTATCGCCAGCGGGCCTCGCCTCTACGCCTCAATGTTCCGCAGCTCCAAGAAGCGATGCGTGATGCGCAGTTGCGTTTAGGTGGCTGGGATGCTGCTGCTTACTTCGATAACAAGTCTCTCCCGCGCAAACTTGATGACCCCGTCGTCGCTTACATCTCACATGCACACCGTGACAAATGGATTGAACGACATCATGCAACGCCACAGGCCTCAGGCAACTTGGTTTTGCTAACGGTTTCTGCACCACAATTTGAGGAAGCGTTTTCAGAGTCTGCATTCCTCGCACCTCCGAAGTTCTCAGCGGTAGATGTCACCGAGTACGGCGGCGAACGTGGATATGCGAGCGCGAAGCGCTTGTGGAAGCTGAAAGGTGTGGCACCCTTCCACTCATCTCGGCACACACTGGAAGCGATGAATAGAACTCCCGAACAGCAACGCATCTTCGCAATGCGAAGCAGAATTTTGAATACAGCGCTCTCCTATCGCTTCACCAATGTGGCTCTCTTCGGCTCAGTTGCTCGCGGAGA
>JAPKZV010000100.1 GCA_026393585.1 Actinomycetota bacterium | reverse complement strand
TGTTGTGCATCTTGATGCGGAAAAGTGAATCGGGAGAGCGCAGCAGACAACTGTTTCCCAAAGCCGAGTGTCACAGCACGAGCATCGGCCTGGAACTCGGCATTTTTTCCCACAATGTTGTTCAAAATGTGAGCACTCAGAAGTGAAGCTTGGAAGATCCACGCGGTCGCGGTGAACAAAGAAGTAATGAGTTTGCTGGGAATGCGGAAGTACTCATGACGTGGCACGAGTGCGTGCTCTATGCGAAGTGCTGTTCCTTGAAGAAAAAATCCGAGACGTGCACATGCAATGATGGGCAAACTCAGCCATTGGCCAATTGATAATGCAACGGTATGTGCACCAAGGTGGTGACTCATTTCATGGGCAACTACACCAGTGAGTTCCTCGTCGCTGAGATGTTCTACTGCTGATGAACTCACCACAAGAATGTGCCCGCCACATGCGAATGCGTTGATGTCGTCGCTTTCATCAATCGCAACAACAAAACGTGGAGTATGGAGTCGAGCACTCTGGGCAACAATCTTGATGAGCGGGGTGAGTCGAGCTGTTTCCTGTGCATTTGGTGCACGAGTGCCAAGAAGGCGCACAACAAACAGGCGCTGTGCAGGAAGAAAAAACATCAGGCCAGCACCGAGTGCAACGACACTGTGAAAAATGAAGAAATTCACCGAAAAAATGAGTGAGAAAAACCACCAGAAAATTGACGTAGAAACAAACCAAGCGGGAAGCAGTGCAATAACGGGAATAACGGCACTGAAGGCAGATGATTCCACCGATTTTCTCTGTTGCCGCATGGTTCTAGGCTAGACGCGAAGGCAAGCCATTCAGTGAGACGATCTACACTGTGCAGATGGCAACTCATGAGGTAATGGCTGGTGCAGAAGCGTGGTCTCATCAAGGAACTCTCACCACAGGTGTTCTGGTAGTTCACGGATTCACGGGTAACCCTGGTTCCATGAGGGGCCTCGCTGAGGCGTGTGCTTCGGCCGGGTTTCATGTTGAAATGCCACGACTCGCTGGGCACGGAACCGACATTGAAGATATGTTGCCCACAACCTGGAGCGATTGGTTGCGCGATGCCGACACCGCTTACACCATGCTGGCCTCACGTGTTGAAAAAGTGGTGGTGATGGGTTTATCGATGGGCGGAACACTCACGTTGTGGCTTGCATCGCAGCGCCCCAGCATCGCCGGCATTGTTTGCGTGAACCCTGCAGCTCAGGCGATGCCTGAAGAAATCGTGAGTGCTATTGACGGCATGTTGACCGAGGGTACAGAAGTGATTCCGGGTATTGGAAGCGACATTGCCGACCCAGACACCACGGAAAATGCATATTCCGGCACACCCATTCGTCCATTGCTCTCCTTTATTGCCGACGGGCTCAAACCACTGGCCGAGCGTTTGCCGGAAATCAAAGTGCCGTTGTTGCTATTCACATCAACCCAAGATCATGTTGTTAGCCCGACCGATAGCGATTTCATTGTTGCAACGTACGGTGGAGCAGTAGAACAAGTGAAATTAGAACGTAGCTATCACGTAGCTACGCAAGACTTTGACAAGCAAATCATTTTTGACGGCGCGGTCAATTTTGCTTTTGCTGTGGCAGAAAGTTAAATCAGTGTTTTCACCATATATATGGGCGAGCATCCCGAGCCCTTCTACGGGAACGTTAAATCTCGGGCCTTTACGCATGAACGCTTATGGCCTCATGATTGCTCTTGGCGTAGTAGTTGCTGTGTGGTTGTTAGGCAAGCGCGTTGAAGCTCGCGGAGTTGCCACAAGTGAAGATATTGGTTCCATTGCAATGTGGGCAGTTCCTGCGGGCATTGTTGGCGCTCGTCTATATCACGTGGTCACCGATTGGTCACGCTTCTCAAATAACTATGGAGACATCGTCAAGGTATGGCAAGGCGGCCTTGGTATTTGGGGTGGCATCGCACTTGGTGTTGTTGCAGGCATGTGGGCAACTCGCAAAAAAGGTTTAGATGTATTGCTCGTTGTTACTTGTGCAGCACCTGCGTTAGCTATTGCCCAAGCGATTGGTCGTTGGGGAAATTGGTTCAATCAGGAGCTCTTTGGAAAAGCCACCACGTTGCCGTGGGGTCTTGAAATCAGTGCCGACAAAACGATGAGCGCTGGTTTTCCTGTGGGTACTACTTTTCATCCAACATTTCTTTACGAGTCACTCGGTTGTGCCCTTTTGTGCTTGGTATTGCTTGCTGTCGATCAGAGAGTCCCACTACGACCCGGGCGACTCTTTTTTGTGTACAGCGCGGGGTACACCCTGATGCGATTTTTCATTGAAGGTTTGCGCATTGACGACGCCCATCAAGCGGGTGGATTGCGGCTGAATCAGTGGGTTTCTCTGGCAGTCTTTGTTGTATCTATTGGCTTTTTGGTACGTGAGGCGCTCTGGTATCGGCGTAGTGAGCCTGACCCGTCTAACGTTCTTCCTTATGGCGACCTCCAATAACTCAGCAGCTAACGACACAGTTCTTCTTTCACACCCTGCCCCAGGTGTAGCGCTTCTTACCCTGAATCGCCCCGATCGACTCAATGCTTGGAACGGTGAACTCTCCGAGCGTTATTTCACATTGATGGATGAATGTGTAGCAAACGATGAAGTGCGTGTACTTGTTGTAACGGGTGCTGGAAAAGGTTTCTGTGCAGGCGCCGACATGGATGCATTGCAATCAATTGGTCGATCATCTTCGGGTGGGTCAAACGCAGGTGCAGAATCAGCAGCAGGTGGCCGCTTGCAGTCGTACACAACAACTATTCCCAAGCCAGTCATTGCTGCAATCAACGGTGCATGTGCAGGAATTGGCATGGTGCAAGCGCTGATGTGCGATGTGCGCTTTGCGGCAGCGGGGGCAAAGTTCACCACAGCATTTGCGCGTCGCGGGCTCATTGCGGAGTACGGCATGAGTTGGTTATTGCCACGTCTTGTTGGCACAGCAAACGCGCTCGATGTGTTGTTGAGTGGGCGAGTGTTTCTCGCCGAAGAAGCACATCAGATGGGAATGGTCAATGGAGTGGTTCCTGGCGACCAGTTGCTTGCTCACGCAGTTGCCTACGCCAGCGACTTGGCAGCAAATGTCTCACCGACCTCAATGAAGGTAATGAAACAACAGGTCTATGCCGACACCACTCAGGCCATCACAGAATCTGAACAGCGTGCGCTTGTACTCATGAAGGAATCGCTCACCCGCGCCGATTTTAAAGAGGGAGTCGCCAGTTTCATGGAGAAGCGACCTCCTCAATTTGCTCCTGTTACTCGGTAGCATTCACTCTTGTGTCTGAACGTCTCTCTGCCGCCGATGTAGCCAAAGTTGCACGCATGGCGCGTCTCAATATTTCAGCCGCCGATGTGGAGCGCTATACGCAACAACTCGACGGCATGCTCGATCATTTCGCCGACATCGACAACTTGCAACTTGCCGATGTTCAGCCCATGACCCAGCCTTTCCCGCTCGTCAACGTTTTGCGTGCCGATGTTGAACAGCCTTGCCTCGACCGCGAAGAAGTGCTGAGTGCCGCGCCCGCAGCAGAACAAGGTCGCTTCCGCGTTCCACCATCTGGAGGCGAAGATGAGTAACTTCAGCACTGCTACTTCTATTGCTCACAATGTTGCAAGTGGCGCACAGTCGGCTGCCTCTGTTGTTGAAGAGCATCTGCAACGCATTGGCCAACGCGAAGAAGAAGTGCATGCGTTCAACTTGGTCACCAGCGCAGAAGCTCGCGAGCGCGCTGCCGACATCGATGCTCGCATTGCCCGCGGTGAAAATATTGGGCCACTCGCTGGTGTTCCTATCGCGCTCAAAGACAACATGTGTACCCGTGGTGTTCCCACCACATGCTCGTCGAAAATTCTTGAAGGCTGGAAGCCACCGTACAACGCCACTGTTGTCGACAAACTTTTTGCAGCTGGTGCAGTGTTCGTTGGTAAAACAAACCTCGACGAATTCGCAATGGGTTCTAGTACAGAAAACTCTGCATTCGGTCCTACGCGTAACCCACTCGACACTTCGCGTGTTCCAGGCGGAAGCAGCGGCGGTAGTGCAGCAGCAGTAGCTGCAGGTTTTGCTGCTGTTTCTCTTGGTAGCGATACGGGCGGAAGTATTCGTCAACCCGCTGCGCTATGCGGAGTTGTTGGCGTGAAGCCAACGTACGGTTTGGTCAGCCGCTACGGCTTGGTTGCTTTTGCCAGCAGCCTCGACCAAATTGGTCCGTTCTCGCACAGCGTTGCCGATGCAGCATTGCTTACCGAAGTCATTGCTGGTCATGACCCCATGGATTCCACGAGCATTCCCAAGCCTGCTCCTTCTTTGGTGTCGGTTCTTGGCCGCGGGGTAGAAGGTATGCGCATTGGTCGCGTTGCCGACTTGCCTGAAGGTGCCGATGCCGATGTACTTGCTCGCCTCGACGCTGCATTCGTTGCGCTCGAAAAAGCCGGTGCCACCATTGTCGATGTCAAGCTTCCTTCGTTGTCGTATGCGCTCACCGCGTATTACCTCATTGCTCCTGCAGAAGCGAGCAGCAACCTTGCTCGTTACGACGGCGTGCGTTACGGCAATCGCGTTGCAGCAAACGATATGAACAACATGTATGCCGATACGCGTGCAGCAGGTTTTGGCGATGAAGTGAAGCGTCGCATCATGCTCGGAACATATGCATTGTCGGCCGGATATTACGACGCGTATTACGGCAAAGCATTAAAAGTGCGTCGTCTCATTTCCAACGACTTTGCGGCGGCCTACGCGAACGCCGATGTCATTTTGACCCCTACATCGCCCACGGTTGCCTTCCCATTTGGCGCAAAAACAGACGATCCTCTCACCATGTATCTGTGCGATATTTTCACCATTCCCACCAACTTGGCCGGCCACCCTGCAATGAGCGTGCCATTTGGTACAGGTCAAGCAAACATGCCAGTGGGTGTGCAAATTTTGGCACCCACATTGGGTGAAGAAGCAATGTTCAAAGTAGCCGCAGTGTTGGAGAGTGCAGCATGATCGACAATGGCTTGCCTGAAGGTTGGGAACTTGTTGTTGGGCTCGAAGTTCACGTAGAACTTGCCACCAAAACAAAACTCTTTAGTGGTTCACCAAACCGTTTTGGTGATGAACCAAACACCAACATCGACCCAGTAACGCTTGGTTTGCCAGGTGCATTGCCAGTGCTCAACCAACACGCAGTTGAACTAGCAATGCGAATTGGCCTTGCGCTCAATTGCACTGTGAAGCCAAGCACGTTTCACCGTAAAAACTATTTCTACCCCGACTTGTCGAAGGCGTATCAAATTACGCAATACGACGAGCCACTCAACGTCGATGGCTTTCTCATGTTGCCAGGCGGTGTGCGCATTGGCGTAGAGCGCGCGCACATGGAAGAAGACACTGGCAAGTCAACACACTTCGGTGGTGCTGGTGGTCGTATTCATGGAAGTGATTACTCTCTCATCGACTTCAACCGCGCTGGTGTGCCACTCGTAGAAATTGTGTCGCACCCCGATGTGCGTACTGCAGAACAAGCACGCCAGTACGTCAATGAGTTGCGCGCCATTCTTGTTGCTGTTGGTGCAAGCGATGCCAAGATGGAAGAAGGCTCCATGCGTTGCGATGCCAACGTCTCGGTACGCAAGTACGGGGCCGAACTCGGTACGCGTTGTGAAATCAAAAACGTCAACTCGGTGCGTTCACTTGGCAAAGCCATTGAGTACGAAGCTCGCCGACAAATTGATGTTTTGGAAACCGGTGGCACTATTCGTCAAGAAACGCGCCACTGGGATGAAACCGATGGCCGTACACACACATTGCGCGCCAAAGTAGACGCGAACGATTACCGCTACTTCCTCGAACCCGACCTCGTGATGCTTGCCCCCGATGCAGAATGGGTAGAACGTGTTCGTGCCGCATTGCCAGTGTTGCCGGCTGCTCGTCGCACCAACTTGGCTGTGCTTACTGGAGCCGAAGAAGACAGCGAAGCAATTGCAGTTGTTGTAGAGCGCGGGCAAGACACCTATATAGAAGAGGTGAAGAACGCAGGTGGCGACGCCGGGCGTGCTTTGGTATGGGTGCAACAATCATTCGCTGAAGAAGGCAACGCACCACGTTTGCCCGCCAAAGATCTTGCTGCTCTCACCGTTCTTGAACGCGATGGCAAACTCACGGCAACTCAAGCAAAAACTGTTCTTGGCGACATGCTCGAAGCTGGCGGGGGAGACCCTGCAGCTATTGCTGCTTCAAAAGGTTTCGAAGCACTCGACACCAGCGTCATTGAAGGTTTTGTCGATGAAGGTATTGCTGCTCAACCCGATGCATGGGCAAAATATTGTGCGGGCGAAGAAAAGGCAATGGGTGCTCTTGTTGGCACCATCATGAAACTCAGCAAAGGCAAAGCCGACGGCAAAGTAGTCACCGCGATCTTGCAGCAACGACGAAACGGCTAACAATGATTCGCCGTCTCTCGCTAGTAGCGCTTCTTGTAGTTGCTTTAGCGAGTTGCGGTGGTTCAACGCCCAGTGCGTCGAGCCCATCAGCCCCTTCGCCAACGGAAGCGATGGCGAGCTCTACTACAAACGCTGCACCTGCTGATTTTGGGTCTTCATACATAGGCACGCCAACAGCCTTTTGGTTTTGGGCGCCGTATTGAGGCACCTGCAATTATGAAGCCCCCTCGGTCGAGGAGGTCAGCAAAAAATGGGCCGGCAAGGTCAACATTGTGGGTATTGCTTGGAACGGCACACAAGGTGAAATTGATGAGTTCATTTCACGCCACGGTTTAACTTTCCCCAACGTTCGAGAATGGAGTACCTCGGTGCGCTCAAGAGTTGTCTATACGGGCGCCTTGGTGGCTGCTGTTATCACTTTGACATCTTGCGGCAGTTCCCGGTCTTCAGATGCCACGACTCCAACAACTTTGTTTCAAAAGAACGCAGCCATCATCCCCACCACTACTTTGCCCGGCAAGGGTGCAGCCCCAAAGAACTCAACAACTCTTGTGGTGTCAAGCACCGTTGCGCCAGCAACAACGCTGGTTCCTATCGTTCCAGCGGTAGTTGTGGCTGACCCAAACAACTTTGTACCCACTTACCTGGCGTCGACCAATGCTCTTGGAGCACCACGTCCAATCTTGCCAATTGAAGCAAGCTTCGAATCAAACACTTCTCGTTCTGTGAGTTCCACATTGCGTACCGATGCTGATGGAGTTCTCACAGTCACTGCCGCTTCATGGGTGGGAGTAACCCCGATGACTTTGCGGTGGATAATCTCTACTGCAACAGGTTCGTTACAGTGCGACAACTGTGCCTTTGTGACGCCAAAAACAAAACGTCTCATCAAAGAAGTCACTGCAGTGAAACTAGATGGATCTGGTATCAAATCAATTCGAGGTCTCGACCCGATGGCAATCAAGATCGGACAGTTTCTCGGTAATGGTTGGGGTGCTGAATTCATTGTCGGCGAGCCCGGAGACATTGAAGCTGGGGCAACAGGAAATGCGATTCGCAATTTGTTGTTGTCGTGTACTGGTACCGCTGCTGCTACATGTAAAAACGTTTCGCTCGGGGTCGCCGAAATGAAGTGGAAAAATCAAGTGTGGGCAACAAGTAATTGCACATCGGCACTTCGTAATGGAGGTCCCCGTCAACTTATTGATCGTATGTCAACAGTTTTGAAAGGCGTGTCAGTCGAAACGGCTGCGCTGGTAAAGCAGCGTTCCGCTCTCGACCGTGTTGTTGTTGGACTACCGGCCTACCGTCCAGTTTTTTCTAATTCAGGTACCACTCGAACTCTCACCGGTTTCGCTTCAACAGGATGTGCATCATGAAAACCGCTAGCCATTTCATCTCACGCAAGACGGTATTCGTTCTCGCTATTTTTGCCTTTAGTGCAACAAATGTGATTTCTGTCCAAGCCTCAGCTATTGACCCAACAACAACCACGACTGTGCCCGTAGGTGCCGAGAAGCCAACACTTCCCGAAGGAAATTTGGTTGAAACAAAACCTGGTGCAGATCTCATGGTCACAGTCACGCGAACTGGTCCTGTTGTTGCAGCACGTGCATATATGGGAGTTGTCAGTATTGAAAATGTTGGAAATGAAAGTGCTGGTTCGCAGTCGGCAGTGTCGTTCACGTTGAAGTCATTGCCGACATTTGTGTCTGTGACGAGTGTTGGTCCTGCTATTGATGTAGATGCGGCAGTGGGCAGC
>JAPKZV010000097.1 GCA_026393585.1 Actinomycetota bacterium | reverse complement strand
TCTGTATTGGATTTGCAACTCTTCCACGAGAGAGCAGCCACGTCAGAGTTGCTTGTGATGAGTGACGTGGGAGATGAGACATTGCAGGCGTTGACGGTCGCCATCGCATCAACGGCATTGCGTGCCGATGCAAAGTTCGTGTTGGACACGCCGGACCCCTTCCCGCCATTGATCGGCATGTTGGTATCTGCCGTTCCGTGAAGATGGAATACAGAGACAGGGTTTATCGGCCGGCAATCTGCAACGACGTTGCTCCCTGCCTGCACGCCGATTGCAATAATCACGTCGGAGAGATCGCATGCGAGTTTGTAGGCGAGGATCCCACCGTTGGAGTGCCCCATTGCGTACACGCGCCGCGGGTCGATGGAAATTGTCGTACGTAGTTTGGCAACGAGATTGCGAATGAATGCGACATCATCCACCGCACGGATTGCGGCCGGACCGCAACAGTATCCGCCATTCCAAGTTTGGTATCCAGTGCCATCAGGTTGATCCCCGATTCCATCGGGATAGACGGCGATGAAACCGTTCGATTGAGCAAAGTCGTTGAGGCCAGAGTTTGCGGCGAACTGCGCCGAGGTACCGAGGCCCCCGTGCAACGCAATCACAAGCGGGAATGTAGTTCCTGCCGGTAGTCCGGCGGGAACATAGGTCCGGTATCGACGGGTTCTCCCGTCAGATGTCGCGAGGATGCCCTCCGACGATGTGCCGGTTGCGTTGATAGACGCCACTGCGCCGGCGTAGGGATCGAATGTCTCTGGAGTGGGCGTTGGGGAAACGGACTTTTGGCGCCAATCGTCACGGTGATCTCACATTTTCCAGAGGACTTCGTTTTGATTCTCGACTTTGAGACAGAACAGTTACCCTTCACCGACCAGCGCTGCTTGCCCTTCGAGTTGGTGGTGAGAAGAGACGACGTCCTTGTGGAAGTTGACGCACGCAATGTCGATGATTTCCAAGTTGCCGTCGGTCTTGTGCCTGCCGACGTACTGTGAGCTAGTGCTACCGACTCAGTGGGCCTTAGTGGAGAGAACACAGACCATGCAAGCGCTGCAAAAGATAAAACTAATGCAGGCGATAGACCTGTGTGTCTCGGTGACTTCACAATCGCTGCCTCTCAGTCACTGCGGCCGTGCAAAATGAAGCATATCAGTTTGTCGCGATAGCTCCAGCCGGCTAAATCTGAGCCATCCGGCGACCACGGAGATAGTCAAACCGACAGAGCCTGATGTACTCAAGTGCTGAGTCTTGCGCGGGTCTTGAGGCGTGCCATTGAATCACTTGGAGTGAAAAGGGTTTCCTAAACCAAACTTGGCGTGCCTCCCTTTGGTCATGCAACCCAACTGCGTGTGTTCGTGGATCCGGACTTGTTGCAATACGACGATGTGTGGGCTGCGGCAGGCACATGGAATGACAACTTCGGTGCAAACCCGAATGACATCGTGAGTGTCGCTGGCGGTGTCGTCACCGACCTCAAGCGCGGCTGATTGCTCAGGCGAGAATCAACAATGCTGCCATTACGCCTTCAATGACGAGGCCGGCGACGTTCTCCTTCGTGCGTGATTTATCGATGACGAATGAGATCGCTCGTGCAATAAAGGCTCCAGCCCATGCCGCTCCGAGTACGAGCGCAGCATCGCTAGTGGCGATAAGTGTGACAGCAAGACCTGCGCCGATGAAGAGTCCACCGTAGGTGGCGCGTACCTCTGAAGTTCCAAGTCGACCTGGAATTTGAAGTCCAATCGTTCGACTGACTTGCTTCGGCCAGATCAGCCCGAGACATCCGGCGATGACGGAGATGATGGCACCGACATAACCCAACGCATTCATGTATCAAGTCTTACATGAGCCTTAAGCCGAACGAGAGGTATCCCCAACGCGACCGCAAATGGAATGTTGAAGAGCGCATGCATCGGGTATCCAAGCACGAGTGACATTCCGGTGTCGAGAATGAACCACAGTGAGAGGGATTGAGTCAAAAATGTCCATGCCCACGCGGAACCTTCTTTTAGTGGTCCGCGAACAATCTGGATCATGAGAAATGCCCAACCCGCCATGACGGCGCCAAGAACCATGTAGGGGAGTTGCAGATAATCCCGCACAGCGTCGGTGTCGATTGACTCGTTTGGACCAAAACCAATCCACGAAAAGAGCGACCCAGCCGTT
The DNA here is from genome assembly GCA_026393585.1 of Actinomycetota bacterium. Classification (GTDB taxonomy): domain Bacteria; phylum Actinomycetota; class Acidimicrobiia; order Acidimicrobiales; family Ilumatobacteraceae; genus F1-20-MAGs119. The sequence continues at coordinate 16,315 of JAPKZV010000097.1, read as the reverse complement.
GTCCCAGCGAAGACAAGAAGTAGCGAATAAATGAGGACGACAATGAGTACAACTTCTAGCCACTTGATGAATGTCTGTCGAGTCCAAGTCACAGTCACACCTTAGTTTGGTCGGACAAAATGCCCTGACAGTTCTTGATTGTCAGATTGAGTTGCCTAAACCAATGGCGGCGTGGCCCCCTTTGGTCACAGCACTCAACTGCGTGTGTTCGTAGATCCGGATTTGTTGCAGTACGACGAGGTGTGGGCTGCGGCGGGAACGTGGAACGACAACTTCGGTGCGGCACCAGCTGGCATTGTGCGAGTTGCAGGCGGTGTGGTCACCGACCTCAAGCGCATCTGATATTCCGAGATGGTCTGAAACACCCCGTCCATATTGTTATTGCGTGACACCAAGAGGTAATCCAGTTCCCGACACACTGTTCGTATTCATTGACGAGTCAGGAAATTTCGATTTCTCAGAAAAGGGAACAGACCATTTTGTGATGGCCGGGGTAGCCGCCCTGGCACCTCTTGATTCTGCTGCTGAAATGCAAGCTCTTCGTTACCAACTGTTGGCGGAAGGAAATGATGTCTCAAGTTTTCATGCGGCCGAAGATCGACAGTTCATTCGAGACCGTGTCTTTCAAACATTTGGGTCAATCAAAAATGTGAAGGCTCACGCGATCTATGGCGACAAACACCATGCCGCACCGCGATTGCAGTCAGATTCTCAAATCCATGCCCTCTTCGGCCAGGCATTGATCAGGTATTTCCTACGCGTCTTTGATTCGTCCGACTACAAACGAGTTGTAGTTGTGTTTGATCAGGCATTGACCAAGAAGAAGCAAGGCGATTTTCATGGAGTCATCAAGCCCGAATTGAAAGCTTTGCGGAAACGTTTCGCATCTATTTTCAAAAAATGGTGACTGACATGAACGGTCAAATTGCTGACTACGTTGCTTGGTCAAAGTTCGTTCAATTAGAGAGAAACGAACTGCGACCTTGGACGAGTCTCACTTCTACATTGCAACCAAGTGATTTCAACATTTTTAGGAATGGAACCACGATCTACTACTGAAGGCCAGACATGCGACCGCCCCGACTAGCTGTTTCCAGCAGAGCCCAGGGGCTCTTATCGTCGGGGCGGAACCTTTGAACAAACGATACACAGCGGGTGTGCAGCGTTTAAGCAAGTTGCAAATTTGGAAGATTTTCTGGGACAAACTGGACTCATGCGGGGTCTTGACTAAGTGATGGAAGAAACAGGTCCCCACCGCCGCATCAACGGCTTCGACGCTTTGATTGATGAGATCAGGGCGAGGCTGCTGCCGGCTCTCGTGGCCAAGTGGGGAATCGAGGTCGGAAGCGACCTGTGTTCTGATGTCGAAGAATACGCCTGGGAACATCATGCAAAGGTGACACGAATGGAGAACCCACTCGGGTATCTCTACCGCGTCGCCCAATCGAAATCGCGCAGTCATGTGCGATGGATGAAACGCACCACTTTTCCCAGTCGGTTCCCCGACATCGTGCACGAAGACCCTGCGCTACACGACACCTTGCAGATGCTGGCCGTTCTCACCGACGACCAACGTGTCTGTGTGATGTTGGTGCACGCGTTCGGGTGGACGTATGCAGAGGTTGCCGAACTTCTCGGAGTCACGCGTGTGGTTGTCAATCACAACGTGCACCGAGGGCTCGCTCGCCTACGGTCCGAGACGCTTCAGGATCCTCTTCTTTCTCCGTCACGAAACACCACAGCATTGGAGAACCCGACATGAAAAATGAAAATGACAACGAAGCCTTCGAGGAGTTGCTCGTTCGTTCGGGCGACTACCTCATGGAGCGCACCGCCCAATACCGCGAACAGCCAGTGCATACATCCACTGCTCGGCAAGATGCTCCACGTCGTTATCGGCGAGTTCTCGTCGGAACTGCAGCCGCAGCAACTTTGTGTGTGGCGGCTCTTGCTGGTTCGTTCATCGGTGGAACATCATCCGGCAAGGTCGAGGTGGCCGAAGCTGCGTGGAATGCGATTCCTGCTACACCGACGGCGGAACAGGTCAAGAAGGTACAGCTCGACTGCGGAATCACCGCCAACCAACTTGCAACAAACGAGAGTGTTCCACCCGCGTCAATCCCGGACTACATGCTCGAGCCCGCGCTAGTCGACGTGCGAGGAACAACGACGACTGCGGTGTACTTCACGTGGACCCTGGCCACTCTCTGCGTGCAGTTCGCAGACGGCAGTATCAACGCACCCCAGTTGCCAATGGTGCGACCGAATGAGTTCGCATGGCAGAAGCCGGCAGCCGTCGAGGTTGTCCGTGAAGACATGACTGCGACGATGATCGTCGGTTTCCTCCCCCCGAACCAGACGGGAACCGATCCGAACTCGACTCAGGAATCCGACACCATCGCTGTTACACAATGGGAGGCGTACATCGAAGGACCGGGGGTTGAACGCACCAAGGCGTCAGTGAGCCCTTCGATGGAGCGCTTCGTCGCCTGGGTTCCTGCGATCGGAAACTGGACCGTCACATTTGTGAACACGACGACTGGTGAAGAGCGTGTCGCAGCAAATGTGATGACCGACAACTCGGTTCCTCCCTGGGTGCTCAGTCCTGTCACCACCGTCCCGTTCAGTCCAAACGACTGAGCAGGTCGAGATCGTTGCCGCCACTGGGGTGGGTCGTCCGAGAGGGTGGCCCACCCTTTGAGTTGCCTAAACCAACAGTGGCGTGCCTCCCTTTGGTCATAGCACACAGTTACGTGTGTTCGTTGATCCCGACTTGTTGCAATACGACGAAGTGTGGGCTGCAGCGGGAACGTGGAACGATAACTTCGGTGCGGCACCTGCGGACATCGTGCGTGTTGCTGGTGGTGTCATCACCGACCTAAAACGCGCCTAGCAAAAGTCTTGAGCCGGGAAATAAAGTAACCACATGACGAGTAGAGATGAAACAAGCCGAGTCCTCAGCGCCTATGCAAAGGCATGGCTCGCATCTGATCTTGAGAAAGTGTTGGCCTCGTACCACGAAGACATTGAACTGCATTACATGGGGGATAGTCCGCTCGCTGGAACTCATCGGGGGCGTGACGCCGCGTTCACTGTTCTCGCTCAGGCGTCAGTGCGTACTGCGCGCAAGTTGATTGATGTTGAAGACGTTCTTGTTGGCGAGGCGCTTGGTGCGTTGATTGCTATTGAAGACCTTGGCGATCCAGCTCGACGTGTGAAGCGTGTACTTCTCTATCGAGTGCAAGATGAGCAGTTGCGCGAATGCTGGCTCTTTGATGAAGATCAGCGCTTTATTGACTCCATGTGGTCTAAGGATGAATGAGCAAATGTTGAAGATGCGCAATGTATGCGAGAAGTGTTCTGCTCGGTTACAGGGAAAAATTCGCTGCAATCACCTTCTATAGAGGCCTTGGTTAGACAATACTTCTTGTATGAAAGACATTCTTCCCGACCTTGCCAATCAGACTCCTCTATGGCTTGCATTGGTGACAGTGGGAGTAAACGCTGTAGTCGGAGCGTTGCATGCATCTTCTGACGATGAACACCACTGGGACATTGTCGGCCTTTCATCTTTTGCGGTGTTGATGGGATTAGGCGGCGGATTCATTCGTGACATCTTGCTCGGAAACACTCCTGTAGAAAGCTTGCGCACTCCGTGGTATCTCGTCACCGTGCTTGCGGGCATCGGTCTTGCATTACTATTCGGACGGCGAATTTCCAGCGCCCATAAATTGGTTGCACTATTGAATTCGGTAGCGCTTGGACTGTTTGCAGTAACCGGAACGGCGTATGCACTGCGTGCTGACTTACCGATTGTGTCTGCAGTGTTTGTTGGCATGGTCTCGGCTGTTGGTGGTGGAGTGTTGGTCTCGGTCATTAAAGATGAAGTGCCAGAAATTTTGTTGATCAGTACACCAAACGCATTGTTGGCTCTAGCGGTCAGCGGGGTGTACGTCGCGACTGATGTGTGGGAGTCTCAAGCCGCCGGGGTTGCAGGAATTGCAACAGCAATAATTGCCAACTATTTGGCGCAACGATTCGGTATTCGTACGCGACGAGCAACAGATCGATTGGCGATGTTGCTTACTCGTAAAGAATCCGTGGAAGATCTGGATGAGTGAAGAACGGGTGACATCAGAGGCATACACTAAAACTGTGGATACCTGGAAAAATACGAACGAAGATGAGCGTGGTGTCGACGTCGGTCAAATTCGTGCGCAACTGAATCTGACCGTGGCTGAACGGGTGCGCCAAATGGTCCATTCTGCAAATGTATTCATGACAGTGCAGGAGAATGCCCGCAGATTCCGTGAGGCACAGACGCAGTGATCTTTGACCCAGTTCAAATTTGTGCAATCCTCAATGAGGAACGCGTGGATTATGTGGTGGTTGGAGGATTCGCCGCCGTGGTCAGAGGTTCGTCACTTCCCACCAGGGACATTGACATTGTTCCCTCGCGTGTTCCCGAGAATCTCGATCTTCTTGCGCGTGCGCTCACACGGATGAATGCAAAGATTCGTATTGACGGTGATTCCGTTCCCACGAAAATTGACGGAGCGTTTCTTGCAAACATGCCGTTCATGTTGAATCTTGTCACTGACTTCGGAGAGATGGACCTCACCTTCGCACCGGCTGGACGGGCTGGGGGGTACGACGGATGGCGAGCCGGCGCAACACTCGAGACAATCAGTGACGGTTTGATGGTTGTTGTGGCATCACTCGACGATGTCATTGATTCAAAACGGACTGCTAACAGGGCTAAGGACCAGGCAGCATTGCCATACCTTGAATCTCTGCGTGATGAGTTACGCCGTCGAAGCAGAGAGATTCCAAACGCCATCACGATGTATCAGACTGCGCACGATCGGAAAGATGTCGCGGCTTCTCTCGCACAGTTCACACTCGATGCACGTGTGGTTGATGATGGCCGTACCTACGAGGGTATTGATGGCGTCGAAACATTTCTACGAAAAGCTGGGTCGGAGTACACGTACACCCGCACGGTGATTTCTGCTGAGGAAATCACTGCAAAATGTTGGCGAGTGACGAACCGCTTAGAAGGAAACTTCCCTGGCGGGCAAGTTGACTTGTCTTACGAGTTTCATCTCGAGGGCGAACTCATTGCACGCCTCACCATCGCCCCCTGAGATACTTACCTCACAATTCAATGTCACCAGCAATGCAAGTGACAACATCGCCCCCGATCCAAATGTCATGTGAAGCATCGGCTTCCACATGGACGACACCTGCATATCCAATCGCGGTTCCTTGAGAGGCAAGGTAAGGAGCGGAGAAACGACCTAAACCAATCAACCATTGGGCAAGTGATGCGTTCAGACTGCCAGTTACCGGATCCTCAAACGTGATTCCATTTGATGAATAAAAGGCACGTACCTCATACGCAAATTTTGATTGCGGTGAATGTGCTCCGACGACTCCCAGTGTGAGTTTCATTGCAGTGGGTTGAATGGCGAGTACTTCTTCTGCTGAAGCGAGAAGAATTCCCAACCAGCCTGGTCCGTTGTCAATCCATGCTGCGTCGATGATGGAATCACGGGTAATACCAAGCGACATTGAAGCTTCATATATTAATGCTTCGTCTACCGCGCCGCTTCTAAGCAATGGAGGTGCTGCAAACGAAAGTAAGTTGCCATCACGACGCACAGTGACAAGGCCAACTCCGCATTCCTGCACAACAAAGTCTTCACTTTTCGGCATACCACCATTTGCGAGCCATGCATGTGAAGAGCCGAGAGTGGGATGGCCTGCGAAGGGGAGCTCATTAGTCGGCGTGAAGATTCTTACTTTGTAGTCGGCGCAAGTGTGCGTGGGAGGTAAAAGGAACGTTGTCTCTGACAAGTTCGTCCACTTTGCAAATTTTTGCATATCGGTTGTTGTTAAACCTTCTGCATCGATTACAACTGCGAGTGGATTTCCGCGATATGGAGTTTCTCCAAAGACATCCACCTGAACAAATCGCCGTTTCATGAAATGCATTCTTGCTCATTGCTGCGATCATCTTGGAGGATGGACGAACTCCTATCAACTGATTTTGCGGCGACTCAGGAGAACGAATCCAGCGACTGTAAAGAAAAGCCCGATCACAACAACAGTTGCTGAGTTGCCGCCGGTAGCCGGAAGGGACTCGGACTTCTCCACCTTTTTGGTTGTGGCAATGGTTGTTGTTGCTGTTGCAACGGTTGTTGTTGTCGTTGCAACGGTTGTTGTTGTCGCAGTTGGAGCCAAAGTAGTGACTGTCGCTGATGCTGCAGCTGTGGTTGTTGTTGTCACAGCTGCGGTCGTCGTCGTTGCTCCTATGGTTGTGGTTGCCAAGGTCATGACTCTATTCGCGGTGCCGGTTTCGGAAACAGCGACGAATTTTTCTTGTCCCGTAGATCCACCCCAAATGACTGAATTCCATCGGTTGCTGACTGTTGAATTTTGTGCCGTCCAGGTGATGCCGTCTGGACTCGTCATTGCTCTGTTTCCAACTCCACAACAGGAAACAGCGACGAATTTTTCTTGTCCTGCGAGTCCGCCCCAAGTGACTGAATTCCATGGGTTATTTACGGCCGGGGTTTGTGATGTCCAGTTAGTGCCGTCAGGGCTCGTCTTCACAACGCCGGTTCCTGACACGGCAACAAAGATGCCGTTTGCATATGCCACGGAGCGCCAGGTGTCGCTTGCCGTTGAAGTTTGTGCAGTCCAGGTGATGCCGTCAGGACTTGTCATGATTTCACCTCGATACACAGGGGCACCGGCAAAAGTAACTGAGGAGCCGACAGCGACGAATTTTCCGTTACCCCATACGACTGAATACCAGTCTTTAACTGCTGCGGTTTGCGATGTCCAGGTGATGCCGTCGGGGCTCGTCATGACTCTGTCGAGAGGAAAGTCGGCAACGGCAACGAATAGTCCATTGCCCCAGGTGACTGAATTCCACTCAGAATCAGTGGCTGGGATTCGTGATGTCCAGGTGATGCCGTCAGGACTTGTCATGACTCTGTTTGCGGTGCCGGTATCTGAAACAGCGACGAATTTTTCTTGTCCTGTGGGCCCGCCCCAGGTGACCGAATTCCATTCGTTATCTGCTGCTGATGTTCGTGATGTCCAAGTGATGCCGTCAGGACTTGTCATCACTCTGTTTCCAGTGCCAGTATCTGAAACAGCAACGAATAGTCCGTTGCCCCAGGTGACTGAATTCCATTCGTTATCTGCTGCTGATGTTCGTGATGTCCAAGTGGTGTCATCGGCCTGAGCCACTGAAGAGAAAGCTCCAAACATGGTGAGCACAATTCCTATTGCCGATATTCGAATAGCAATGTGGCGCCGCTTGGAGAGGCCAATTGCACCCCTTTTCTGTCGGGATACTGCGACAGGAATGAGTCCCAACGTCAACAAGACGATGGGCAGTGTGGTGATGAAATCGACCATGTTTACCTCTTTTAAACAGCAAGGACTGTGCGGCCTGCTTGGTTGAATGTGATGTATCTCAATACTATACATATTGTAGATACATCATGTCTCAACAATATGACCGATACGATGCGATCGATGTCTCGTCGCCAACGCCTTTCCAAGGCCCCTGAGGGGGTGTCAACGCGGGAAAAGATCCTCACTTGTGCAACCGCGGTGTTAGCTGAAGACGGATTTGATCGCTTCAACGTTCAAAGTGTTCTCGATGGGGCAGAAGTGAGTCGTGCCACGTTGTACAGGCATTTTCCCGATGTTGATGGGCTCATTGAAGCGGCCCTAATCGAGACCTTTCGTCAAGAATTAAACCGTTTTCAGAACCTAGCCGATGAACTGGTGGAGCGGTCGACGGACAACGAGTCATTCCGAAAAGAAGTGCGGGAATATTTCGAAACCTTCAGCACGATTCCTGCAGTATTCCGACTGCGCCGCGCGCACACTTTTGCTCTTGCATCGAGCAGGCCTGGACTCGCCGCTACCGTCGCAGAGATGCAGGAAACGGTCACCGATAAATGGGAAGCAACAATTCAAGCGGCTCAAGATAAAGGACTCTTTCGTCAAGATCTTGATACTCGAGCAGCAGCGGTGATGCTTCAAGCAGTTGCACTTGGGCGAATCGTTGACGATACGGCCGTGAGTCACATCGGCAATGAACGATGGGCGAACATGTACTTTGAACTCGTAGATCGCACGATGATGGTGATCTCTCATTAGAGAGATTACCAAACAGCAGATTTTAGAACTCGAAAAGATCACCCAACATGCCCGACATTTTCTTTTTCTTTGGTGACTTCATCAGCTGAGTGCGCTCAATTTCATCACTGTCGTCGCGACGCGATGAGCGCGCTTGGCTTCCACTGGAAGATGACACTTCGTTGTTCGCGCGCTCAATAATTTTGTCCAACTCACCACGGTCGAGCCATACGCCCCGGCAATCTGGACAGTAGTCAATCTCAATTCCTTGACGATCTGACATCACAAGGTTGATGGAACAGTTGGGGCATTTCATAGTTGCCCGCAGCTAGGCGAGTGCTTTACGAAGACCGCTTGTAGCGGTGTCGCCAATTTTGTTAAAGACTGCTCCAAGAACAAGATTCAGTGGAGTGATAACCCAATTTGCTGTGAGCGTTGCATCGTAAATTACTTTGCACCCTTCAGCGGTCTTATGAATCGTGATGCGATCGACCGAGGTGAAGAGAGTATTAACGCCTCGCACCAAGATGTTTGAGAACTCGTCGTATTCGGTGGTGGTGTAACGCAATGTTGAAGTGGATTTGCCTAAACCTTTTACCGTCACGTCATAAACGGTTCCGAGGCCCGCGCCAGAGCCTTCAGCTTGTACAACCTTGACAACACCCTTGTCCCACTTGGCAAAGTTATGAAGGTCTGCCATGTAAGCAAATGCCTGGTCTTGAGTGAGAGAACTTGGAATGGTTGTTAAATATCGAGCCATGAGTGCACCGTACAGCAATGCGCACGTCTATGCGCCACAACCGCGTAGCACTAAGCGATCTAGTGAACTAGCTCGCTTTGCCTACAGCAGTTGCTGCTGGCACTTCAACAAGGCGACCTGTGCGCACGTCGTAGATGTATCCATAAACAGGAATGTTCTTTGGTACGAGTGGGTGATTGCGAATGCGCGCTACGTCTTCCACAACGCTGCCTTCAGCATCAGCAATAGTGAGCCAGTTGATGTAACGGCCTTCGGTAGAGCCTGGGCCTTTACCGATGTCGGTGAAACCATTTGCACCCAGTGCAGCGGTTTCCAAACTTGAAGCTAAGAGTCCACTCATTACTTCATTCGTAAAGAACTCCATTCCACAGTCGGTGTGGTGAATAACAAACCATTCGGCAGTTCCGAGAAGCTTGTAAGAAATAACGAGTGAGCGAATGGCATCGTCGCTTGCACGGCCACCGGCATTACGAATGACGTGGGCGTCACCTTCAGCGAGACCCGCATATTTCGCTGGGTCGAGGCGAGCGTCCATGCAGGTCAAGATGGCGAATTGGCGTGCAGGTGGAAGGGCGAGTGAGCCTTTATTCCCAAAGTTCTCGGCGTATGCGGTGTTGGCTGCAATGACTTCTGGACGAACAGACATGGGGACTCCTTCAAGGTAAGTACGATTCCCGATAATTATGACTGGATTAGTCGGGAATTGCAAATAGTGCCTATTTATCTCCGCCTCAGCCCCGCCCCTGAGCACGGGTATTGAATTCCTTGCATTTGATACACCCTTCAGATTGACTGAAAACATGTCCGCGGATGCACGAAATCAGGTTGAACTGACTGCTGTGCTCTGGGCTGCCACCGAAGGCGGCTTTACGGCGTTGAACCCTGAAACCGGAACTATCTCAGAAGGTGAAACCGAAGCGGAAGCTCTCGCGAATCTGACCGAGGCCACAGAGCTCTATCTAGAAGAGTTTCCGGCTTCCTAATTTCTTGAGGTTCTAACTAACCCGCAAGTGCTCCAGCGAAGACCTGCCATGCAAGTAGCGACTTCGCTACAAAGCTGAGAATGATGTAGCGACGCTCGCCGTGCAGGTAGTCGGCCCACTTGCCCTTGCCGCGGTATTGAAGCCACTGCACAATTGCGAAGCAGTTGAACAAGATGAACAGCGACACCACAATTCCGTAGACGAAGCCAGGAACCACAGTGTCGTTTGGTCCTTTAATGGAGAACATGTTGATTGCGATGGCAATCCAGGGCACTGCTCCTGCGATGCAACCAAACCAAAATGGGCGAAGGTCGCCGTCGCCCGGGGTGGTGTAACGCTCTTGCAGCCAACCAAAGAGAATCATGCTTGCGTTGACTCCGAAGATTGCGAGCAAGGCGATGTAGTCGGCAACGCCGTTGAGTTGCAAGATGACAATGATCATGATTGATGATGAGAGCGAGTACTCAACCCAGCGGTACACATTGATGTGTCGAGTAAGACCATCGACATATTTCGGGAATACCTTGGGCGAACTCACGAAGAAGTGGAAGAACGCCGACAACGCCATGAATGCCGCAACCGCGTAGCCAATGTTCAAGTTGAACAAGTTGATGGGGTCAGAGAAGTTTCCGGTGCCAGGTGCTTCAGTGAGATAAATCGCTCGCACAGGGAGCGAAAAGTCATTGGCCAGCAACAAGATCGCGACGAACGACACAAGGTGAAGACAACCAGCAAGTACATTCATTTTCTTCAGTGCAATAAAGCGTGATTCCATAAACGGAGAGTACTGCTATACGTGTTAACGGTGTGCGATGCCGTGAGATGGTCTGAAAGTAAGCATTCTGAAATGGTGGCGATGCTGAAGAATGACCACGAAATGGGCCATGGCCACGCGAATGCCATTGTTGCGCACTTCCGTGCGGAGCAAGAGTTATAGAAATTACTCCATCTCGGCGATACGAGCTTTCGCCATTGATTGGAGCAGCGATACATCTACTTTCCAATTCAGAGGAACCTGAAACGTATTCTTTTTCACTTCGTATTCTTTAAGTTGGCGAGCAAACGAAAGCAAAACATCGGAACTAAATGGGCTCAATGAGATGTGATTTTTTGCCACAGACAATCCGAACACATACCCGCTCCCCAAACGCAGCATCGGTTGATTCCAGGCAATCACAAGTTCAAGATCTGGGTACTTTTTAGTAATTGCTGAAAAAATTGATTGCGCTGTTTTCTTTACTGCAGGGTCAAGTGTTTTCAGAAACTCATCGGGAGTAGCGAATCTCTTCGACGTGAGAGAACCACGAACATGCATCACTAGGGCATTGGCATGAGTTTGGCTGAATCCGTGATTCTCACGAAGAAAGGCAATTTGATCGGGGTATTTAGCATCGCCAAGATCTTGCAGGCGTTCAATCCAAAGAGAGATTGGCCCTCCATGTTTCTTTTCAATTGCAGGAAAGTACTTTGACCGGTCACCACTCGCATCTGGCATGAAGAAATCGTACCTAATGTTCTGAGATAGATATTTACGCTCTTACGAGTGCAGCCAAGGAGTAATGCACAGCCCAACGAGTAAACCTTCTGGTCCAAGTAAGCGCGCAATAGTTTGGCCCCACGGTTCCACTCGCGTGTCGTGAATGAGAACATGTCCTTGTGCACGAAGTTCTGCAACGGCAGCTTCAACATCGGCTACTTCAAATTCAATAGTTGCTTGTGGAATAGGTATGTGTGCTGGCCATTCAGGGTATCCAAAGCACGATTGCGCTGCATCGGCAAGCGGCCACACACCTAAGTGCTTGCTTCCCTCAAATCCATCAACTGCGAGGTAGTCGCCCGACACGGTTTTCAATGGAAGCCCAAGAGTGTCGCGGTAGAAGGCAGCGCCCTCGGCTGGAATAGGAACGATTGGTGCAAAGCCGGCAACGAAGAGAATTTCCATTTGGTATTTCTAGCAGGAGCGATTTCTGTAGGAATCTCTCGAAGGCGGAATTGCTTCACCCACCTACGAGAGAAGATTTGCCATACCTATATATGAAGGTATGCCGATGGTGAGGTTGAAGGGGAATGTGATTCCCAGAGACGCTGTCACATAAATTCCGGGGCTCGCTGTGGGAAGTGCAGCTTTCACAGCTGCAGGAGCTGCAATGTATGAAGCACTTCCGGCAAGAGTTGCCATGATGGCAACACCTCCCGTGGATAGACCAGCAAGTGAGCCAGCTGCGGCGCCGATGAAGCCATTGCAGAGCGGTATTGCAATGCCGAGAAGAACGAGGCGGATGCCAGCTTCTTTGACGTCACGCATTCTTTCTGCGGCAACTACGCCTAATTCAAGAAGAAAGAGTGTGAGTGCACCGGTAAACAAGCCAACAAATACGGGGTCTACTGGCATGAGGCGTTCTTTTCCGACGACAGCACCAATGATGAGTCCGGCAACAAGCAAGGTGATGCTTTTGCCACGGATCACTTCACTGAGCCCCGATTTCCATGAGCCAGATTGCGTTGCATTGCGTGCAAGAAAGAGAGCAACGATGATGCCGACAATTTCCAAAATGGCGAGTAACCCTGCGGCAAAACTTTCATAGGTCATCTCCCGAGATTCAAGTGAGGTGAGTAATACCGTAAATGTCACGGCAGACACAGATCCATAGTGTGCAGCTAACGCAGCTGCATTGATGACATTGAACTTGGTGATGAGCCGAAAGAGATAAAACGCAATGAGTGGCGTGATAAACCCCAGAACGAGGGAGGCAATCAGGGGCTTCCACATATCTGCTGGAGAAGTTTCAGAAAGTGCCTTTCCTCCTTTGATCCCAATTGCGAGGAGAAGAAATGACGACAGAACTGGGTAGAGAGAATCGGGAAGTCGAATATCGAAACGTAGGAATGTTGCCAACATTGCGACGAGGAATGCAATGACGGGTGCAGTGAGGAGGCCGTCGGTGAGTGCTGAAGCGATCATTTTTTGTTACTCGATTTTTTGAGAAGGGGGGAGATGATTTCCTGAATGCTGTGGTGCGATTCAAGTGGGTGGCGCAGAGGCTTATTGAGATGGATCTCGTACACGTTGTTGCGGCCTTCTTTTGTCACCGAGAGATAGCCGGAGTCAGACAACTCATGCACAATGCGGTGTACGGCTCGCTCACCAATACCCACGAGCTGAGCAACTTCAGCAAGACGAACATCGGGCTGTTGAGCAATGCAAATGAGCACGTGGGCATGGTTGGAAAGGAAGGTCCAGTCGGGACGGTCTTCGCTATAAATAAGTGGCATGAAAAACATGATATATAAATCATGTATTAAATGTCAAGTTTTAACTTTCTCGGACGAGTTTTCCGTTTTCCATGGTGATGGTGCGGGTGATGCGCACCGATTCCAACAAAGACCGGTCATGGGTGACGAGTAGAACGGTGCCGCCGAAGGTGTCGAGCGCTTGCTCGAGTTGTTCGATGGCGGGAAGGTCTAAATGGTTAGTGGGCTCATCTAAAACGAGGCAGTTCGCACCGTTCGCCATGAGCAGTGCAAGAACTCCTCGTGTGCGTTCGCCAGGAGAGAGTGAAGCGGCAGTGCGATTGACGTGTTCTGCTACGAGCCCAAATTTTGCAAGAAGCGTGCGGGCATCGGGCACAAGCAACCCTGTTGCCTCCATGAAAACTTCGAGCAAAGTGTCGTTGGTGAGTTCGCCCTGTGCATTGCGACCCGAGAGTTGGTAACGCGCTTGTTCGAGTTCTCCCACCACAACACCAGGCCCGAGCCACTGTTCGCCACCGGTGAGAGTGCTGCGACCAAGGAGAGTGTTAATGAGAGTGCTCTTGCCACTGCCATTGTGGCCAACAATTGCGATGCGATCGCCAAAGGTGATTTGTAGGTTGACCGGACCAAAGTGAAATGAACCATGATCAATTTCCGCATTAGTGAGTCGAGCAACAACATCGCCACCACGTTCACGCAAGGGAATGGAGAGTTGTAGTTGCCAGGCCTCTCGTGGCTTTTCAACTACAGCGAGTCGCTCCATTGCCTTGTCGGTGCGAGCAGCCTTGCCAGCAAGTTGTTCTGACGAATTCATTTTCAAGTTCTTGCTGATTTTGTCGCCGTCGTTAGGTTTCTTCTTTGCTTTTGCAACGCCTTGAGTAGCCCATTCACGTTCGCGTTGTGAACGGCCAGCAAGGTTGGCTCGCTTGGCATCGTAGGTTTCAAAATCTTCCCAGGCTTGTTCTTTCGCAATAGCGCGTTCTGAGAGAAATGTTGTCCAGCCGCCAGCTGTAGCTTTTGCTTGGTGTGTGAACTCATCTATTTCTAAAACGTGTGTGATGGTGTGTTCAAGAAATGTGCGGTCGTGACTGACGAGAACCACACCACCAGGAATTCCTTTGACGAATTCTTCCAAGCGCGCAAGACCATCGAGGTCGAGGTCGTTGGTTGGTTCATCGAGTAGATAAATATCGAAGCGTGACAAAATGAGTGCAGCTAAACCAGCACGTGCTGCTTCGCCGCCGCTCAGCACAGTCATTTGCCGGTCAAGAAGTGCTTCGGGAAGCTCAAGGTCGGCCCACGTTTTGCCAATGCGCGCATCGAGGTCGGCTCCACCAAGCGCAAGCCATGTATCGAGGGCGTTGGAGTAGGCGTCATCGGCACCGTCGGTTCCTTCGGCAAGTGCCATGGTTGCTGCATCGAGTGCAGTATTCGCTGCTGTCACCCCGGTGCGCCGTGCGAGGTATGCACGCACATCTTCACCTACTTGGCGATCTGGCTCTTGTGAAAGGTAACCCACCGTTGATGAACTCGGGGTCACAACGACTTTTCCTGAATCGGGAACAACAAGTCCCGACAAGGTTTTCATGAGGGTGCTTTTTCCTACGCCATTGGGGCCAACGATTCCCCAGCATTGGCCTGGATCAACGGAAAAGCTCACTTTGTCGAGAAGCATTCGGGGACCGAAGCTGACATTGAGCAGTTCAGTACGAAGAGAACTTGCCACGCAGTGACTCTACGCCAAATGAGTAACTGCGACGGAGTAATAGAGTGTTGCAATGACCAACATCGCAGAGCAAGTACTCGTCGTCACAGGTGGAACTAGTGGAATTGGCGAAGCATTTGCGCGAAGTTTTGGAGCTGAAGGTGCTTCGGTAGTGATTGCTGGTCGCAATGGTGCAAAAGCACAACGTATTGCGAGCGACATTGTGAAAGCTGGTGGCAAAGCAATTGGTGTTACTTGTGATGTCACACAACAAAGTGACTGCGATGCACTCATTGCCGCGACGCTGGCCGAATATGGTCGCCTCGATACCGTTTTTGCAAACCATGGCGCAGCCGGAGAAATTGGCCCATTGGTGCGCTGGAGCGATGAAGACGTGCAACAAACGGTCAATGTCAACTTGCTTGGCACGTTGTATCTTGCGCGTGCAGCACACGCAGCTTTGAAAGATGGCGGTGGGCGGTTCATTGTTACTGGTTCCGCAGCTGGCCGACAAAACATGTTGGGTAATGGCATGTATGGCATTTCAAAAGCAGCGGTTTCACACCTCGTACGCCAATTCGCTCTTGAGTGGCGTCGGTCAAATATTGCGGTGAATGAAATTCTTCCGGGCCCAGTGAAAACACCAATGGCTGGCTTCACTACTCCCGATGCAAACCCTTCCTCACAATTCCTTGATTACATCGAAAAGATGGGTGACTGGTTGAAAGACCCCAGCGATGTTGTGCCCATTGCACGCTTCATTGCCACTATGCCAGTGAATGGCCCAACAGGACAGAGCTACAACCTGGGTGGTCGCTTGGCGGGGAACTAGCCACACGTGAAATTAGAAAAATATGCACCAGCACTTTTTGTGTTGTTGTGGAGCACGGGTTTTATTGTTGCGCGCTATGGAACGCACGATGCCGGCCCATTTACGTTTTTAGCCATTCGACTGCTATTGGCAGCGGTCGCCTTGTGGGTCATTGCCGCTCTGACCAAAGCGCCAAAGCTAGAGCGAATTCATATTGCCCCAACAGTTGTGGTGGGTGTTTGTATGCACGCGCTGTATTTAGGCGGAGTTTTCTTCGCAGTATCGCAAGGGTTGCCCTCCGGCGTGAGTGCACTCATCGCAGGGTTGCATCCAGTACTCACCTCATTTGTAGGTAATTGGGTGCTGAAGGAAAAGTTGAAGCCGCTGCAGTGGTGCGGCATTGCCCTTGGAGTCGTGGGCGTGGTTGCCGTGCTCATTGATCGACGCAATGCGCACAGTTCAGGAATCACTGCTCTTGCCATTACAGCAATGATCATTTCTATTATCGGCATGGCTTCGGGAACGGTCTTACAGCGAGCTCGTGGGCGCGCTATGCCACTTTTACGTGGAACATCACTGCAATACGTAGCAGCAAGTGCCGTCATGTTTGTCTTAGCAATTACTAATGAGCATTGGCG
>JAPKZV010000073.1 GCA_026393585.1 Actinomycetota bacterium | reverse complement strand
AAACTTCCGCACACACGTCGGCACCTGCGGCGTTGTGTGCTCCGTCGATAATGACCAACGGCTGATAGTGCAACACTTCAAATCGGCCAGGCATTTCCACCGATGCCAAGCCCTCTTCGAGCACATCTCGATGAATGGCTTTTGCAAAGAACATTTCGACTGCGGCGATGGCAGCACTTGCGTTATCGCCTTGGTGTCGACCATGAAGCGGAATGAAAATATCGCTATACAACGCATACGGAGTACGCACGTCAATAAGGCGCCCGCCTAAAGCCAAGTGGTTGTCTTCGCACACAAAATGTTCGCCGCGCCGCGCCGCATGTGGTGCGGCCTCAAGAAACAAGTCTGCAAGTTCACTCGTTTCGTCTCCAATTACTACGTCGGAACCTTCTTTGATGATGCCCACTTTTTCACGCGCAATATCGAACACTGTTGGCCCGGCATATTCAGTGTGGTCGAGTGCGATATTGGTAATGACCGCGACATCAGCATGCACAACATTCGTAGCGTCCCAACGCCCCAACATGCCCACTTCCACCACCGCGACATCAACTGCAACATCGGCGAAGTAGCGAAGCGCAACTGCGGTAAGAATTTCAAAGAACGATGGGCGAACTCCGGCAAGCACTTCTACTTCTGCAATTGCCGCAATTTGGTCTGCAAAATCTTCATCTGGGATGGGCTCGCCATCTACCAAAATACGTTCATTGATACGTTCCAAATGCGGACTGGCAAAAGTTCCGACCTTGAGACCATGCGCCATGAGCAACTTGGTAATGATTTGCGACGTCGAGCCTTTGCCGTTTGTTCCCGTTACATGAACCACCTTGTAAGCGCTTTGCGGCTCGCCCAACAGATCGGTAATGGCAGAGATTTTGGCAAGAGAAGGGTCTTCCACTCGCCCGCTACGTTCAAAGCTGGAATGCTCGTCAAGATACGCGAGAGCTTCGATGTAATTCACAATTGACGCAGCCGATCTGACAATAGTTACGACGCAGCGCGACGCTGACGAGGAACTTTACTGCTGCCACGCATCACAATGAGCGGTGCAGTTTTTTCCGTCACAGAACTTTCAGTGACAACGACTTTGGCAACATCTCCCATGCCAGGAACTTCGTACATTGTGTTGAGAAGCACGTCTTCCAAAATAGAACGAAGACCACGGGCGCCGGTGCCACGAGTGAGTGCCAAGTCGGCAATAGCTCGTAACGCTGCGGGTTCAATTTCTAATTCAACATCTTCAAACCCGAAGACCTTTGCATACTGTTTCACCAATGCATTCTTTGGTTCAGTCAAAATGCTCATGAGTGCTTCATGATCGAGGCTATGTACTGCGCCAATCATGGGCAAGCGGCCAATGAACTCAGGAATCATTCCGAACTTCAACAAGTCTTCCGGCAAAACTTGTGCAAAGAGTTCGCCCGGGTCGCGCTCAGACTTTGACAGCACAGTTGCATGGAAACCCATGCCCTTGTGCCCAATGCGCGATTCAATGATGGAGTCGAGGCCGGCAAAAGCACCGCCGCAAATAAAGAGAACATTTGTTGTGTCGATTTGAATGAACTCTTGGTGTGGATGCTTACGGCCACCTTGTGGAGGCACAGAGGCAACAGTTCCTTCAAGAATTTTCAACAGCGCTTGCTGCACACCTTCACCCGACACATCGCGAGTAATTGAAGGATTCTCGCTCTTACGAGCAACCTTGTCGATTTCGTCGATGTAGATGATTCCTGTTTCTGCTTTTTTGACATCGAAGTCGGCTGCTTGCAGGAGCTTGAGCAGGATATTTTCTACGTCTTCACCGACGTACCCAGCCTCGGTAAGAGCGGTGGCATCGGCAATAGCGAAGGGAACATTGAGCATGCGCGCCAGAGTTTGCGCCAAGTGTGTTTTCCCGCAACCTGTTGGCCCGAGCATCAAAATGTTGCTCTTTTGCAGTTCAACGTCGTCACGTCGTGTAGCGGCTGAAGAAATTTGGTGCTGAATACGTCGATAGTGGTTGAACACCGCAACCGCGAGCACTTTCTTTGCTTGTTCCTGACCTACGACATACTCATCGAGAAAGGTACGAATTTCACGAGGGGTGGGCAGTTCTTCAAATCGAACGTCGCCAGTTTCTGCGAACTCTTCTTCAATAATTTCGTTGCAGAGTTCAATGCACTCGTCGCAAACATAAACGCCAGGGCCGGCGATGAGCTTCTTCACTTGTTTTTGCGATTTACCGCAAAACGAGCACTTCAGCAATTCTCCTGAATCACCGAATTTTGCCACGAGGCCCTCCCAGTACGTTGGTCAGCGGATCGGGCCTGAGCGGTCGGTCAACTGACGGTTAGATATAACTCCATCGATAATGCCATACGCGAGTGCCTCTTGTGCTTCCATTACGAAGTCACGGTCGGTATCGGCATGAATTCTTTCAATGGGTTGCCCCGTGTGTCCGGCCAAAATTTCTTCCAAAATGTCACGCATCCGCATGATTTCACGGGCTGCGATCTCGAGATCGGTCACCTGTGAGTAGCCCACCTGTGCATATGGCTGATGCAAAAGCACTCGAGCGTGAGGCAAGGCAAGGCGCTTCCCCTTTGTTCCAGCGGCCAAGAGCACTGCGGCGGCTGAAGCTGCTTGCCCCAAGCAAATGGTGGCAATGTCGTTCTTAATGAACTGCATGGTGTCGTAAATGGCAAACAGCGCCGTGATATCGCCACCAGGGCTATTGATATAGATGTTGATGTCTTTATCGGGGTTTTCACTCTCGAGGTGAATGAGTTGTGCGCAAATGAGGTTTGCAATGGTGTCGTCGATGGGGGTACCAAGGAAGATGATGTTCTCTTTGAGCAAACGGCTGTAGAGGTCGTAAACACGTTCGCCACGGCTTGTGGTTTCCGTGACGTTGGGAACGTAATAGTTCGTAATGCTGTTCATAGAGCCTCAGTGCTTTTTAGATGTCGTTGCTGATTCAAAAACTAGTCGTGATCGTGGTCGTGATCATGATCATGGTCGTGATCGTGGTCAGAATGTCCGAGCACGGTGTCACGATCGAGCGCATTTCCGTCGGGGTCGACCATGGCCACATTGTGCAGCAGCCAATCGAGAGCTTTTGATTTTGCAATTTGTGCCGACAAATCGGGAATTGCGTCGTTCTTCTCGTAAGCCTTGCGCACCTGGGTAACCTTTTGCCCCACTTGCATCGCTACGCGCTGAAACTCGAGGTCGAGATCGTCGGAAGTGACTTCAAGACCTTCTGCCAGAGCAACTGCACGCAATGCGAGGTCGGCCTTGGCGGCTTTTTGTGATTGGCCGCGCATTGACTCGATGAATGCATTGGTGTCTTGGCCCGTTGCCGACAACCACTGGTCGAGAGCAATGCCTTGTGCCTGAAACTGTTGAATGGTGTTCTGCACGCGATTTTGCAAATCGCTCGCCACCATCACTTCTGGCGCATCGATATCGACGAGCTCAGCAAGCGCATCGGTGATGCGTTCTACCAACACGTTGCGTGGTGAACGTGAGTGTTGCACCTTTCACCGAGCCGGTTACTTCTTCGTCGAATGTTGGGGCAACCCAACCACGACCAATTTCATAAACCCAGTCGTCTGTATTCAACCCAGGTACTGGGTTTCCCTCGCGCGTACCTGCAAGGTCGACAGTGATGTAGTCGCCGACTTGCGCCGGACGGTCGACGTCGGCGAGTTCGCCATGACGACGACGCTCTGAAGCAATGGCTTCGTTGATGTCGTCTTCTGCAGCAACAATTGCTGGCAACTCAACACGCAAACCCTGGTAGCCAGGAACGGTAACGACGGGGCGCACTTCACACGTTGCATCGAAAGCAACAACACCGTCTTCTTCACCAGAAATGAGCGACACGTCGGGAGTAGCAATGAGGTCGACACCGTGCTCGCGCACAGCTTGAGCCAAATACACCGGCACGGAGTCTTGGATTGCTTGCTGGCGAGCAGCGGCTAAACCGATGCGAGCCTCGAGCAATTTGCGTGGAGCCTTGCCATCGCGGAAGCCCGGCATGCGGACTTCTTTGGCGATTTTCTTAAAGGCCATGTCGATGCCGCGGTCGAGTTCCGACTGCTCTAGCTCGACAGAGAGTTTGACTTTGTTGTCTTCGAGGGTTTCAAGAGTGCTTTTCACAGGATGCTGAGTGTATCGGGAAGCGTGGATGTGGGGTTTACCTCCCTCCATGAGCAAGAATGGGGGCATGACGTTCTGGAAGCCTCACGCCCTTGCCACTCCGCACCCCGATCAAATTGACTTACGCAATGGAGACAAGGTTGTTTCCATTGTCGATATGCGCACCGACGACGGGGTCGTTGTTTCAGGCACCCCTGGCAAAGTGATTTTGTCGAACGGGTTCAATTGGCAGCGCTATCGCGTCCTCTTCACCAATGGTGTGGAAATGGGCGATCTCGACCAACGCCACATTGCCCCAACTGGCCGCACCGCCAAACGTCTCATTAAGGCCGCGCGCCGATAGGGTCTAACGCTCCGGGGTGTGGCGCAGTTGGTAGCGTGCCTGGTTTGGGACCAGGAGGCCGGGGGTTCGAGTCCCCCCACCCCGACAACTCATCGGAAATGTGCACGACTTCTCGTGCAGCAGTTGCCATATCAGGCAGCGCCCCACTATTGTGACTAGTGGCACTTCAACCATGAAGCGTCGAATACACAGCTCAAACCAATGAGGGGTATCACATGTTCCAGCGTTCGACCAACCGGTCACGAGTGATGAAAAGAGTAGGAGCCGGTATTGCACTTGCTCTGCTTGCTTCCACCGTGCCCTTGGCAGCTAATGCCGCCAACACCACATCATCAGCAGCCGATAAGCCTGTCATTGGCGGAAAAATCACCGTGGGTGTTTTTGACACCTTCCCCGGTTTCTGCATGAAGCAAATTCTTGCCAACTCTGCCCTCGGTGGAGCACGCAGCATTACTGAATCCCTCTTTGAGCGCACGAGCAACGGCAAAGTAGTGGGCTTCCTTTTGAAGGGTGCTTCATCGAGCGCCGACTTCAAAACATGGAACCTTGAAATTCGCAAAAAAGCAGACGGAACCCCCATCCAGTTCCACGACGGAGTTGCTTGGAACGCCGATGCGCTCCTTGCCAACTTCAACGCCATTCGTGGTCTCACGTATGTAGCAAATATCTCCAAAGACACCGAGAAGAACTTCCTCGGGTCCACAGCAGTTGCCGTTGGCAACATAGTAAGCACCACCAAGGTCGACGACTACAACGTCAAAGTCACACTCAACTCGCCCCAGGCCGACTTGCGCGAATTGATGTACGCCTCTGGCCGTTTCTTCATGCGTTCACCAGGCCAGTTCGCCGACTCCAAGACGTGCGCCAGCACGCTCATTGGTACTGGTCCTTTTAAGCAAAAGTCTGTAAAAGAAACGCAGCTAGTGGTAGAGAAGAACAAGAACTACTGGCGTAAAGATGCAGCGGGCAACAAGTTGCCTTACCTCGACCAAATCACCTTCAAATATGTCTCTGAGTCCTCAGCACGTGTGAACGGCTTGAAGTCAGGTTCTCTTGATGCTGCTCAGTTCAGTTCTGCTGCTGAAACTACTCAGATGAAAGACCTCAGCTCATCTAAGGCTGTGAACTACTTCAAAACGGGTGCCGAATTCTTCCCATCACTGTGGTTCAACACATCTATTGCACCGTTCAATAACATCAATGCGCGCAAGGCAGTATCTTTTGCTATCAACCGCGACCTCTGGGCGAAGACACGTGGAAACGGCATCAACTCTGCTGCTACCAGCATCGTGGGTAAAACCAATGTCATGTACTCCACTAAGAACTTCCCCACCTTCAACTTGGCAAAAGCGAAAGAGCATGCTGCGTTGTATAAGAGCGAAACAGGCAAAGACCTTGAGTTCGTGTTCCCATCATCTAACGACAGCGCCACGCGAGCAAACTCAAAGGCGTTCGTTTCACAGATGAAGACTGCGGGAATCAAAGCTTCCTACAACGAGGAAACCACTAGCGACATTGTCAACAAGGGCTTCTTCGAAGCTGGCGTTGGCTTGAAGTATCAGGCTGCATTCCTTCTCACGTTGGAAGGAATTGATGCTGCATTCAACTACATCTTCTTGTCGCCCAACATGTTTGAAGCAGGATCAACTAACCCAATGGCAGGCTTGGCTCGTCTCGGAAAAATCGATACTTTGCTCAACATCACCAAGCACACCGATGCACAACTCAATACCCTTTTGCAAGCAGCCCGCGCCTCTGGCAAAGCTGCCGACTACAAATTGGTCACAGAACGCATTCAAGAGCAGGCATATATTGCCAACATCACGTACCAGTCATATGCAATGGCAACGACCAAGAAGATCTTTGGTGTCGGCCAAACCAAATTGGCTGCTGGTGGTTCTGCTCCTGCAGTGTTCAACTGGGGAACCAACTGGACCAGCGTCTGGAAAAAGTAATACTCGTTCCACCAAAGTAAGCATTCAATGAGAGAGGCCCCGGAAGGATTCTTCCGGGGCCTCTTAATATGCGAGACTAGATACGACTTATGAATCGTGCACTTCCCATACTGCGCAGGCTTGGCACATTGCTTGCAGTGATTGTGCTCTCTACTTTTTTCTTGTCGTGCCTTTTGCGCCTCTTGCCAACCGACCTTGTTGACATGATTCTCACCATGGGAACACCTGAAGAAAAAGCTGCACTTCGTCGCACGCTGTATCTCGACCGCGATGTGTTCACTTCTTATTTCATGTGGTTCAAAGACTTCATCCGCGGCGACATGGGCCTTCTTTACGGTACTGGTGGTGGCGAAACCGTTTGGAGCCACGTCACACGCAGCCTGCCCATATCACTTCTCATCATGCTCTACACCCAAATCATTGCGCTCGTCATTGCGGTACCACTGGGTATTTTCACCGCCTACCGTGCCGGTAAAAAGTCTGACCGCGTGATTTCTAATACGCTCTTTACAGCTTCTTCAGTACCTAACTTTGCTATAGCATTTCTCCTCATCATTCTGGTAGGTGTGAAACTCAAATGGTTCCCCACCCTTGAATACGTTGGTTTTAAGGACGACCCCTTTCAACACTTTAAACACCTCGTTCTTCCCTGCGTCAGCTTGGGAGTTGGCCTAGCTGCTTCTTATACACGCTTGCTGCGCACCGACGTTATTGCGGCGTTGAAAGATGACTACGTCACGATGGCGGCATCTAAGGGGCTTTCCGACTCGCGCATTCTTCTCACCCACGTCTTTCGTCCGGCAAGCGTCACGCTTCTCACGGCCGCAGCGCTCAACATGGGTGCCCTCATTGGTGGCACGCTTGTCATAGAAAATATTTTTGCAATTCCTGGTTTTGGCTTCGAAATCGCCTATGCGCTCGCCACTAAAGAATTCGTGGCTCTGCAATCTTTCATCGCCATCACTGCGCTTGGATACGTCATCTTTAACGTCACTGCCGACTTGCTCATTGGTGTTGTCGACCCACGCACGCGAGGATCTCGATGATGAAAAGTGTCTGGAAAAAGTTGCGCAAATTTTCTATCCCTACTTTGCTCTCTATTGCATGGCTTGCAATTATCGGCCTCATCGCAATCGTGTATCCGCTTCTCTCCTCAACTGACCCGAAGTTTGTTTATGAAAATGACCTGGGGGTTGGTCCATTCACCAATGGCCATCTCTTCGGCACCGACACCAATGGTTACGACATCTTCCGCGAACTCCTTCACGGAACGCGCCTCACGCTCCTCGTTGCTGTGGTAGCAGTAGGAGTAGGCGGTGCGATCGGCAGCCTCATTGGCATCCTTTCCGGCTATGTCCGCGGGAAGATCGACGCAGTCGTCAATGTGATCTTCAGCGCAGTGCTTTCCATTCCTAACTTGGTGTTAGCGCTTGCCTTAGTAGCCGTGCTTGCCACCGCACCCGATGCGTATTCCACGGTTTCAAACTGGCGCAAAGTATTTGTGGTTGTTCTAGCCCTCACCATCGTCATCATCCCCATCTTGGGACGCATTGCCCGTGGTGCAACTTTGTCGTGGTCGAATCGCGAGTTTGTTACTGCAGCAAAGTCGATGGGCGCGAAGAACTCCACCATTTTGTGGAAGCACATCGTGCCAAACGTTCTTCCTGCGGTGATGGCAATTGCATTTTTGGCAGTTGGCGTTGTCATTGTGGCCGAGGGTTCGCTGTCGCTACTAGGTGTAGGAATTCCCGACGGCAACAGCTGGGGTGCAATTTTGGCCGCAGGCCGCAACGACATGGAGTACACACCTCACGTGGTGTACTTCCCCATCATCTTCATTGCTCTCACCGTCATTTCCTGCAACCAAATCGGCGATGTCATTCGCCAAAGCCTCGACCGACGCGAGGCACGCATATGAGCAATAACCCCATGTTGTCGCTGCGCAACTTCTCCGTTTCGTTCGATACCGCTCGTGGGCCTCTATACGCAGTGCGCAACATAGACATCGACGTCGCCGACGGGGAAAGCCTCGGCATCGTTGGCGAATCGGGTTCTGGCAAAACAGTCCTTTCTCGTGGCGCAATGGGGCTACTTCCTAAGCGTGCAGCGCATCGTTCTGGCACAGTCATTTACGACGACCACGATCTTTCCCAGACGCCACGCAAAGAGTTACGTGAATACTGGGGCACGGGAATGGCGATGATTTTCCAAGACCCTATGACCGCGCTCAACCCTGTACGTAAAATTGGGGCGCAGCTCACCGAGGGTCTGCGTATTCGGCTGCAAATGAGCAAAACCGATGCGAATGCGCGTGGCATCGAACTACTCAACCGTGTGCGTATTCCAGACCCTGCAGCAGTGATGGAGAAATACCCATTTCAACTCTCCGGTGGTATGCGTCAACGTGTGATGATTGCCATTGCACTGGCTTGCAAGCCCCGCCTTTTGTTTGCTGATGAACCCACCACTGCACTCGACGTCACTGTTCAGGCTCAGGTCATGCAACTCCTCAGTGAATTGCGCCACGAAATGGGCATGTCGATGGTTATTGTTACTCACGACCTAGGTGTTGTTGCGGGGCATACCGATCGCATTGCTGTGATGTACGCCGGTGAAGTTGTTGAGATTGCTCCGACAAAGCAACTTTTTGCCAACATGAAAATGCCTTACACCGAGGCACTCATGAAGTCGATCCCGCGCCTCGACTCACCTAGCGGCCAGCGTTTGCCGGTCATCAGCGGTCGACTTCCCGACCCCACACAACCCGAAACTGGCTGTTCATTTGCTTCACGTTGCCCTTATGTCACCGACAAGTGCCGTGAGGCTACTCCACCACTTGTAGAAGCAACACCTGGGCATTCATATCGTTGTTGGTTCCCCATCGGAGGTTCGCGCTAATGGCTGGGTCTGGCAAAGCACACTTACGCAATAACGAAAACGTTATTTTGCGTGTTGAAGACCTCACAATGGAGTTTCCTGCGGGTCGTAAAAAAGTTGTGCGAGCAGTTTCAGGAATTTCCTTCGACATTGAACGTGGCGAGACGCTCGCCATTGTGGGCGAATCGGGTTGCGGTAAATCCACACTGGGTAAAGCAATTTTGCAATTGCCCAAGCCCACTTCGGGTTCAGTCAACTTTCAAGGCCAAGAACTCACCACTCTCAACAAAGATGCTTTGCGCGATGTTCGCCCTGCAATGCAAATGATCTTCCAAGACCCAGTAAGTTCACTCGACCCACGGCTCACCGTGGCAAAGATTGTCGATGAACCACTCAAAATTTGGGAACGTGGCGACGAATTGTGGCGCAGCAAAAAGGTTGATGAGCTGTTAAACGCAGTTGGTCTTGATCCAGCTTTAGTGCGCGATCGTCGTTCATATGAGTTTTCTGGTGGCCAGTGTCAACGCATCAGCATTGCACGATCACTTGCTCTTGAACCTCTGCTACTCATTTGCGACGAGCCAGTATCTGCTCTCGACGTAAGCGTTCAAGCTCAAATTCTTAACTTGCTGCAAGACATGAAAGAGCGTTACGGCCTCACGCTCATCTTCATTTCACACGACCTCGCAGTAGTGAAGGCCGTCAGCACTCGCATCATGGTGATGTACCTCGGCAAGGTCTGTGAAATTTCAGCGCCAGATGAGCTGTACTCACGGCCACGGCACCACTACACACATGCTCTCGTCTATTCTGTACCTATCCCCGACCCCAACGTTGCTGCGCGCCGCACCACTTTGGAAGGTGAGCCGCCTTCTCCTACGGACCCGCCATCGGGTTGCCGCTTTCGCACGCGCTGCCCTGCCGCTACCGACCTCTGCGCACAAGAAGAGCCGCAGTTGCACGAAGTATCAGCTGGCCATTACGTGGCCTGCCACTTCCCCCGCAACTAAGTGTTCTCGGCGCCGTATGTGCCGGAAATTGCAACAATTCGCGCCGAGAAATACCGACTCGCTTTATGGGAGGCCTGCACCTGGCACTTCTACACGTGTTGAAAGCACGCGCCCCGTTCTTGCTGAAGACGCAATGTGCGCCTCAGCTGAATCACCGGTGAGCATGAAGAGTGTTTTGCCGTCGTCGCCACCGAGCATGCACGCGAAGCAGAGCTGACCCGTATCGATAACTTCAAGCACTTGGCCACCTTCAGCAATACGCACGCATTCCGTAGACATCGGGTTGGCAAACCACACCGCGCCCTCGGCATCGAGACACATACCATCGGGCATGCGTCCTTCAGTGGAAGCCCACACTCGGCGATCAGACAACGAGCCATCTGCGTTAATGCTGAACGCTGCGAACCTAAACCCAAGAGTTTCGGCAACGATAAGCGTTTTCCCATCTGGCGTAATGACAGACCCATTGGGGAAACATAAATCGCTCGCAGCAACACGGGTTTTCCCTTGTGGAGAAATGCAAGCAAGATTCGCCAATTTTGGATTGGCGAGTACTTCCTCTATCGGGCGTGTGGCGACCTCTTCATCGAGGTTCAAGCCAAAGTTGCCTACGTACGCCCTACCTTGAGCATCAACCACCATGTCGTTGCAGTGATACGTCGCGATGTCTGACAAGTCGGCCCATACGCTCACTTTTCCGTCGGTGTCTCTCCGCAGCACTTGGCGCTTGGTCATACTCACAACAAGCAACGAACCATCTGGCATCCAACCGAGACCGGACGGCTGATCATCAATGGACAACTCGGTGCGCAGATCTCCCTCTGCGCCAACGGAAAGCACCGCGTGTTCATAGAAGTCACTCAACCACAGTCGACCCTCATGCCAGCGCGGCGCTTCGCCGAAATACAGACCGTCGACTACTTCTTTCACTTCACGTTTCATGATCCCCCGATTCATGTGGATAATGAGTTTTCTCGGCGCGTAACGTAACGAAAAACGATACGTACGGCGCCGAGAACACTTACGTTATTTGTCGGTGGAGCGACGGCCTTCTTTGCGACGCCAGATGAGTGGATCGCCAGGCTTCATGATTTCGTGAGCACGACGCCATTCGGCGAAGATGCCCAAAATGTGTGGTGGGTCACCGTGAATTTCGGTGAAGCCACCGGTTACTTCACGCGTGTCGAAGTAAGACGCATTCACACCATCGGCATAGAGCTCACATGCAGGTGCGAAGCCCATGTCGAGCAAGCGCTGACGCTCTGCCTGGAAATCGGTCACGAGGTAAGCAATGTGGTGGAAGCCCTCTTCACCATTTTTGTACATATCGCGATAAATCGAAGGTGTCTCGTCGTGCTGCACAATGAACTGGATCATCGTGTCGCCCAAGTAACCAAATGCATACGACACATCGGCCTCTTGTGGTGTGCCTCGGTAATCAAAGGTGTCGCACTTGTGATGGTCGGTGACCGAGAATGGCCCTGCACCAAACAAGTCATGCCACTTCTGAATTGACTCATCAATGTTGTTCACTAAATATGCTTGCTGAAATAGCGGATAATTTCCCAAAATGCCCATGATTCCCCCTTGGCTGTTTTCTTCACCTTAGCGATTTTCACAGACATGGAAATTACTGGAGATTGGCCGCACCCACGGGCTCAACCACCCACCCATCGACGTGTGCATTGGGCTCGCACAGCGCAACTACGCAGCCCCCAAAGCCCCCTCCTGTCATGCGTGCGCCATAAACCCCTGGAGTCGCTACGAGATCAGCGACGGCCTGATCCATCTCTGGCACCGACACAGCAAAATTCTCCGCCAGGCTTTTGTGGCTTTCTTGCATTATTTCGCCCGCTAACGAGAAATCGCCGATTGATAGCGCTGTAGCAAATGCTGAGACTCTGGCATTTTCAGAAATGACATGCGTGGCTCTCGATCGCACAATTGCATCGGGAATCTTCGTTACATCGCCCATGTCTGCAATATTCAAAGGCCCAACAAAATGTTCAGCGAGTCGGCACTCGTCAACACGTTGCGCATACGCCGAACCTTCTAGTTGACGAGCCATGACGAAACGCACCACCACCTTCACGTCATCTGGAATGGGAATATGTGCCACTTCATACGTAGAGCAGTTAATGAGGCTTGCGCTGCCAGCGACGGCAGAGGTAATACATAACTGATCCATAATCCCACACGGCACTTGCGTGGCCATGTGTTCAGCACGTTGCCCGAGTTGCGCCAATGACAACTCATCTCCTTGAAAGCCCAAGGCAAGTGCAAGCGCAACCTCTAACGACGCCGACGACGATAAGCCTGCGCCTATCGGAAGCGTGCTGCGAATAACACCCGTGAGCCCATGCGGTTCTTCGAGAAGCGACAAAACTGCGTCGACATAACGTCCCCACGACGAACCATTTGCAGCTCTGCTTCTTTCCGACAATGCGCGTCGATAAAGACCTTCTTCCGATTCGGATCTCAGTTCAACATAGTTTTCCTGAAACGAAAACTCTATTGACGTGAACATTTTTATAGCCATAGGCAACACCAGCCCACCGGTGTAGTCGGTGTGATCACCAATGAGGTTCACTCGCCCTGGAGCAACTGCTCTATAAGTGCGCAACTCAGGCATAAAAGTTTTCTGGCAGCACATCTCTATGAGCCAAGAGAAGCTCATCTACCAATTCCCAAATTTGTTGCAGATTAAGTTCACTAGCGGTACGTGGGTCGAGCATTGCAGCGTGATAGATATGGTCGCGACGACCGGTCAATGCAGCTTCAACTGTGAGCGCCTGCACATTGACATTTGTTTGAATCAATGCCGCTAATTGTGGAGGAAGTTTTCCCACCGGCTGAGGCACAATTCCTCGAGCATCTACCGAACAGGCAACTTCAACACAACAATCGTCCGGGAGATTCGATATGAGACCTCGATTGGGCACATTTCCATACACCACTCGTTGCTCGCCGGTTTCCAAACTGTGAATAATTCCGGCTCCGTACTCCATGCTGCGGTGCACCTTTAGCTGTGCTTTTGGATCCAAAAGTCTTCTTTGCAAACTCTCCCAGCCAGCAATTTGCGTTTGACAACGTTGCAGATACTCATTGAGCGGAATACCGAATTCCTCAATGAGGTGAGGTTGGTGCGACTTGATGAACCAAGGAACATACTCGGCAAAATGTTCGCTTGACTCCGTTACAAAATAACCCAGCCGTTTCATCATCTCATAGCGCACGGCGTCTGAAAGCCCTGAAGTGCCGCCATCACTGCGGTTTTTCTCACCGCGCATGGGCAAAGGAACTCGCTCACCACGGCGGCGTATTGCAGGGTAAAGGTCAACATCTCCCATTTTTGTTGCATGAACGAAGGAAAGATAAAACGACATGTGATTAATGCCCGCACACTCGTAGCGCACCTCTTCATACGGAACATCTACATCACTTGCCAACTGCTGAGCCGTATGCTGCACACTGTGACATAGGCCGATCGTGCGTATTGAAGATGACTTTGAGACGGCCCAGCACAATATTGACATTGGGTTGACGTAGTTCAAGAGCAATGCATCTGGACACACTCTTTCCATATCGCGACAGATATCGAGGAGCACAGGAATGGTACGCAGCCCACGCATGATGCCACCAATTCCCAAGGTGTCGGCGATGGTTTGCTGTAAACCAAATTTTTGCGGTACCGCGAAATCGATGACGGTAGATGGTTCATAGCCACCCACTTGAAACATGGTGATGACATAGTTTGCCTGATTGAGAGCAACGAGGCGATCTGTTGTTGCTTCTATTTTGGCGCTCACACCAAGAGTTGCAACTATCTTTCTCCCAACTACTTCAGATACAGCCAAACGCTCTTCATCAATATCGTGCAGAACAATGGTTGCATCTGAGAGTTCGGGAAAACTCAAAATGTCGCCCATCAGGTTTCTTGCAAACACGGTGCTTCCAGCTCCAATGAACGTAATGCGTACACCCATTGTTACTTCTCTTTCACTGGCGCTTTCGTAAACTGCATTGCCCCATCATCTAAGGGAGCACGGCGAAACATCTTTTTGTCACGAGCGAAATTTTGCGGGTTGATCCATGGGGCATGGTTCCCCTGTCGCGGGAAAAGATGCATCACGCGCCGCATATAACCCGCACTAAATGAGTCGATCCAAGGGCTCTCGGGCATGTTTTGGTCGACATCGCGCAAACGTGGCGTGCACTGTGTTGTGCCTGTTTTCGCCATGTGATTCAGCAGTCGACAAACGTACTCACAGGTGAGATCTGAACGCAGGGTCCACGAGGCATTGATGTAGCCAAACGACGAGGCCAAGTTGGGAACCCCAGAATACGCCACACCCTTGTAGGTCCACGTCTGAGCAAAATCAACAGGCACGCCGTCTACTTCAAATTGCACTTCGCCCAATGTGACCAACTGCAGCCCGGTGGCTGTCACGATGATGTCGGCATCGAGATGCTCACCCGACGACAGCACGATTCCGGTTTCATCAAAAGTGTCTATGGTGTCGGTTACTACCGACGCTTTACCGTCACGCATTGCCTGGAAAAAATCTCCGTTCGGCGCCAAACACAAGCGTTGATCCCACGGGTTGTATGTAGGAGTGAAGTCTTTTTCGATGTCGTAGTCGGGGCCGAGTTGCTCACGCACTCCTTTGAGTAAAATCTCTTTCACCTTGTCGGGATGCGTACGTGAACGCGAATACACCAACTGTTGATACTTTGTGTTTTTCAGTCGCGTAATTGCATAGGCAATTTTTGACGGAAGATATTTGCGCAATGCATTTGCAAATGCATCGACGTCTGGGCGTGCTGCAATGTACGTTGGCGAGCGCTGCAACATGGTGACGTGTTTAGCGTCTTTCGCCATTGCAGGCACCAACGTGATTGCGGTAGCCCCTGAACCAATCACAACGACGCGCTTACCCGAATAGGAAACATCGTTCGTCCACTTTTGTGGATGAATTACCTCTCCACGGAAACGTTCTCTTCCGGGAAATTTAGGAGTAAAGCCTTCGCGGTAGCTGTAATAACCCGAGCACATAAACAAAAAACCACAGGTAAAGGTAACTGTGTCGCCGGTGCCTACCCGCTCCACCTCCACCGACCACTGCGACTTTTCACTCGACCACTGCGCACGCTTCACCAAATGCCCAAAGCGAATGTGCCGGGCGATATCGAACTCATTCATGGTGCTATGTAAATAGCGCAAGATATCGGGGCCATCGGCAATGGCTTTTGCCTCGGTCCAGGGTTTAAACCGAAAGCCCAAGGTGTGCATGTCGGAATCGGAGCGCACACCTGGGTAGCGAAAAAGGTCCCACGTGCCACCAATGTCGGCACGCCCTTCGAGAATTGCATAGCTTCGCAATGGGCACATGGTGTTGAGGTGATACCCAGCCCCAATCCCCGAGATTCCTGCGCCTACTACAAGGACATCGACATGCTCGCTAGATGCCGCCGAGACGCTGTGGACCATCGAAATACCCTACATCCCTGCCATGTAACAGCCCATTTGTACTATGGAACTGTGCAAACCATTTTTGGGCTCATCATTGGCCTCCTCATCGCTTCACTCGCCTTTCTCATCATCCGTCAGCGCACAGCGTTGAGCAACCCGCCGGCACCCATCGAGATCACGCCTCTCGCTCCTAGCATGACCAACGAGCAAATATCTGCAACTGTGTCGGCCACTGTGAATACCGAGGTGGGCAAGGCAGTCCAAAGCGCCCTTACTGAAGCGCTCAACGCCATGCGCACAAATGCCACACAAGACCGCGAAGAGTCCATCAAGTTGGCTTCAGCACAGGTAGTGGAAAAAGGCGATGAGCAGCTGGGCAAGCGCGCCGACATCATCGACAACACGTTGAAAGCAGTACAAGACAACGTCACTCAGCGTCTCGCCGAGTTGAATACTGAGCTCAAGTCACTGCGCGACATGAATACCGAGAAGTTCAAAGGTGTCGATCAGGCAGTTTCAGATTTAGCAAAGCAAACCACCGACCTCAATAACGTGCTCTCCAGTTCACAGGCCCGTGGCCAATGGGGTGAGCGCATGACCGAAGACCTCTTGCGTGCAGCTGGCCTCGTTGAAGGCATCAACTACGAAAAGCAAGACACCAT
>JAPKZV010000016.1 GCA_026393585.1 Actinomycetota bacterium | reverse complement strand
ATGGGCTTCTCACGCTTTGGCATGTACATGTTGTTGTTGAGGTGTCGTGCAACAGGCGGCTCATTAAGTGGGCATCCGTTAGAGACGGCCGACGTGGGCTGGTTTGGGCGCGATAACTTGCCATCACCTGCTGCAGGTGTGCAGTGGTGGGGCCCCATGGCTTTCAATGCCATTGATGGAAAACACGCAGGTGCAACCTTCGATGCACCACGACAGCCCGTATGGCGCCAGGGCGACAATTAAATTATTTGTCTTGGTCGCGGAGGAACTGTTCGACTTCTTCCATCAGCATGTCAGCATCGGCCGGGTCTGAGGCATCGTCGCCAGTGTCTACTGCAAAATCAAACTGCAATTGTGAATCATCTTCTTCAAAATCGAAGTCGTCATCGTCGTCTTCAATGGTGATGCCAGCATCACTCATGCTTTCCAAACGCGATACATAGGAACGAAGATCGTCGTCATCGTCGAGCATGGAGTTGAGTTGTAATTCGTATGCATCGATGCGGCTCATCATGTGACCAACGGGTGCAGGAGTACCGATGATGTCGCAGGCGCGTTGCATGAGTGCTACCGATGCTTTTGGCGAACTAATTTGCCCGGCATATGCAGGTACCGCAGCCCATAAAGAGGCAGAAGGAACACCAGCTTTGGAACACGCATCGTTGAGCACGCCAACGATGCCGGTGGGACCTTCATAGCGCGAGCGTTGTAGGTCGAAACGGTCAACCAAGTTGTCGTCGGTTGCGGTACCAATGAGTTGGACCGGACGCGAGTGGGGAACATCGGCAAGAAGCGCGCCGAGGGTGAGAAACAGCGACGCATTGTATTTTTCAATGACGCTCACAATTTGTTCGCTAAACAAGCGCCAGCGCAATGCGGGTTCGGGGCCAAGAATGAGAATGACATCGGAACCAGCTGAACGGATATGCCATAAACCTGTTGCTGGCCACACAATGCTGCGCACACGGCCATCAGACAAACGCACTTGTGGGCGAATAGTGGCGAAGTCGGTGAAGAACTCGGGTTCAATTTCGGCAAGTGCTGTTGCGCCCCAACCTTTGACCAAGTTTTGTACGGCACTTGATGCGGCATCGGCGGCATCGTTCCACCCTGTAAAAGCAGCGATGACAGTGGGGTTCACCAGCGTGGGTTCAGAGATCCAACGGATGTGGGGCGAGTTTCCCATTCGTGATAACGCTATCTACAACTCACTCCAACTGTGGTCGAACCGAGTAGGAACCACCCCCGCCAGCAGCTATGACATCGTCGAGCCAGTTTCCTGAATACACCTCATTTGGGCCTTGCATGAGGTCGTTTTCTGTGGCGCCTTCTGGGGTGGTGACCAGGGTCCAGGCTTGGCGTTTGTAGGTCCAATTCTCGGGGTACAAGGCGTGCGCCTCGCGCCACCATGGCACTGCGGCATCGTGGCCCACGGTGCGATGGAGGTGCTCGCCAAGGGCGAAACATGCTGCCGCACGAGACTGGTTGCTCGACACCGGCTGTGAAGCTGCCACCACTTCGTCGGGCGACATGGCGTATTTGCTCGCTGCGCCATTGCGTGCCCAGTCGAGAATTGCCAAGCGGTATTCCTCTGAGTCGTCGGGAATTGACTTCACTTCGCGATACATCTTTTCAATACGCGGTGGAAGGCCGGTCGGCACTTCTTGATCGCGTAGTGGGCTGCGTTCAATGGAAGCCGCCTCGGCGGGGCGTACCAACATTCCATTTTCATCAATCCACACCGCCATGGGCACATTGATGAAACCGAAGAGTTCATCGGTGATATGAGCGGTGTCGATGAGTGATGGATGCGTGGGCTCTGCGAGCGCAATCCAAGGCTTGGCGTGTTCGGGGTTGATGTCGAGCGCAACAGTAACCACGCTGACGCCAAGTGATTCAATTTCTTCGTGCAGTGCCTGCCACCCGGGCAGAGCTGTTCGACAGCCTCACCAACTCGCCCAGGCCACCATGATGATGCGTCGACCTCGCAATGAATTGAAATCGAAAGCGCGACCCATTGCGTCGATGAGCGACGAAGGGAAAAATGCTTTTGCACTAGCGAGCGCGCGACCCGTTGCAGTGGCAACACCCAGTGCCCATATGTTGTGCGGGGCATCGTGCACTAGTGGCATGCCTAACTTTTTCGCAGCGACGGCGACATCGACAACGCCGTCATTGAGCGCCCCAGGTGCAGGAACACAGAGTTCACCACGGCACAAACCTTCAGGTTTTGCTTCCCAGCCAGTTGCTGCAAGAAATTCTGGAACGCTGAGTTGGGTGCCTGAAATAATCATCAACACGTACAGTAGAGGAAAATTGACCGCACTGTGCAGATGGATGCCCTCTATTGTTGGTAACAACGAAGGGGAATAATGAGCGCCACAATTGAGATTGCAACAGAATCAACCGATGAACTCGTTCAAGCAATGGCTGTGCTCATTCCTCAACTATCGAAGTCGAACCCACCACCTAGCGCTACCGACCTAGCTGCCATCATTCACTCGGAAGCATCGGTTCTCTTTGTTGCCCGGGTAGACGGGAAAATTGCAGGGGCATTGACCCTTGCCACTTTTCGCATTCCTACTGGTGTGCGCGCTTGGATTGAAGACGTAGTTGTCGACTCTGAAGCACGCGGTCACGGTGTGGGTGAAGCATTAAATATGGCCGCAATTGCCGAAGCGCGCAGCCGTGGTGCTATCACGGTTGAACTCACATCGCGCCCATCGCGCGAAGCAGCCAATCGTTTGTATCAACGCATTGGTTTTGTGCAGCGCGAAACCAATATTTACCGCTACACCATTTAGTTCGCTTGAGTGCGAGTTATTTAGCGAGTTCAGCTTCGATAGCTGAAGTGAGCGCTGCATCGTCGGGGGTAGTTGTTGGAGCAAAACGCTTCACTACTTCACCTTGACGGTTCACCAAAAACTTTTCGAAGTTCCACAACACGTCGGGATCTTGGTTTGGAGTCATACCAAAACCTTTGAGGCGATCGCGGAATGCGTCGGGGTCACCTTCTGCACGAGGTGCAGCTGCAGTGAGTGCTGAGTACAAAGGGTGCTGGTCGTCACCGACAACGCTGATTTTGGAGAACATCGGAAACTTCACGTCGAACTTTGTGCTGCAGAATTCTGCAATTTCAGCATCGGTGCCAGGCTCTTGAGCACCAAAGTTGTTGGCAGGAAAACCAAGTACTGAAAAACCTTTGTCTTTGTATGTTTGATGCAGGCTCTCGAGAGCTTCGTACTGTGGGGTGAGGCCGCACTGTGAAGCGACGTTGACAACCAACATGACCGACCCGGCGAATTCGCCCAAGGTGGTGTTGGAGCCGGAAATTGTTGTTACGGGGATGTTGTGCACTGATGTCATGTGGGAGATCCTAGCCCCTCATTTTCGCCACTTGAACCCCACCAGATGAACGCTGTAGCAATAAAAATGAACATTGCAATAATGAAGGCAAATGGCTTCACTGTTCCGTTGAATGCACTTGTTGCCACACTCCCGAGAAGCGCCGCGCCAGCGGTAGAAAATGTGCCAATGATGGCTGTTGCGGTGCCGGCAACGTGAGGCACAGGCATCATTGCAGCAGCGTTGCAATTAGGAACCAGGCCTTGTGCGACGGGCACAACGCACGCAACGGCAATATAGAACACCCAAAACTGTGGGTGTTCATTTCCGGTGAAGGAAACCACAACGAGTGCTGCTGAAGTAAAGAGCCCGATGACCGACATGCGACGAAGCAACGCGGTGATACCAATGCGTTTTACGATGCGGGCATTATTGAGAGAGTTGACGGCCAGCAAGCACGACACAACACCAAATATCAGCGGGAACCAATTGCCGTAACCGTAGATGTCTTCAACGATTACTTCAGAACCTGCGAGGTATGTCGTCATGACCGCAAAAAGAAAAGTCATGGCAAGGGTGAAGCTAATGGTTTGGCGATGAGTGAGTACTTCCTTGCCGGCCGTACTCACCGCACTCCATGTAAATGGACGGCGATTATCGACGGCCAAAGTTTCTGGAAGTCGACGCGCCCACAACATGAGCAGTACACCCACAACGCTGGGGAACCAGAACACAATGCGCCATGGTGCGATGCGCAATAAGCCTGCACCGAGGCTTGGGGCAAGAATGGGAACAAGCAAAAATACTGCAGTAATGGTCGACATCAACTGAGCCATGACGGTTCCTGCAAAACGGTCGCGAATCATTGCGGTGCTCAACGAACGCGCTGCAGCAGCACCGAGGCCCCAAATGAAACGGGCGACAATGACCCAACCCCACGATGGGGCAACACTGGCAAGAATGCCGCCGAGGGAATACAGAGCAAGCCCAGCAAACAACAAACCACGCCGACCGTACTTATCGGAGGCGGGGCCATAGAGCCACGGGCCCACAGCTAAACCCAAAAAGAATGCCGTCACAATCCAACTCACCTGAGATGAGTCGGGGCTCATACCGTATTCCTCGCGCATCTTGGGAAATGCCGGCAACATGAGATCAATTGCAAGGGCGCTACTTGCCATGAGTGCGGTGGTGAGAAGAATGAATTCGCGACCGCTCGCTACACCTTTTTCTTTGGGTCCTTCGTTTGCAGAAAAGCTTTTTGATGAAGAAAAGGGCACTGCCTTACGTTACGTCATTGAGCGCTGTTCTCACGGGCTGGGGAGTGTTGCGACCATTTTCCACTGCTCATGAGAATATTCCACAGTTTTTCTAGGTGAGCAGCGATCCAGAGCTCGCTGAGATGGAACTGATTGCGAAAGACAAATTGTTGATCGAGGTAAGGAATACAAATAGGTAAGTAAGGGCAAGCAAAAGTGTCGTAGTCAACACTGAACACGTTCGCACGAGTTTTTGCTTCCGAGCGATATATCAATTCAGTGGGGAAAGGAGTGGTGTTGGCTTCGTATGCACACGACGAGATGGCTGATACCCCCGACAAACATTGTGCAGGGTCAAATGAAGCAAACGGAAGTGGTTCGAGAATGGTCACTCTTGCTGCAAGCTTCAATAGTGCATCGAGTGCCTCTGACGTACGTTGTGCAACAACAGTTGATAGGTCATCTTGTGTTGGAGTCTCTGATAGGTAGAAGGCATCGGGTCGTGAGCCGGGGTCTCGAGAGACATTGGTGACAATAATGATGTCGGGCTTCAAGGCGGGCAGAAGTGTTTTGTACCACTCGGCACGAGATTTTTTACACCGAGTAACAAGTGTTTCATCGCGTGCCATCCACACCAGACCAGGTTGCCACGGGCAACCCGAACGAGTGAGCGCCGAGAACGTGAAGTGTTTTTCACGTGCAAGTTTGACAAAGGTGGGAATGAGCATCTCTGCATTGCTGTCACCCATCAGCACAACGTGTTGAGGTGTTGAGTCTTTTTCCGTATGGGTATACAAGGTGCACTTGGTGGGGTCAACAGCAGAGCATGGCTGAATGAGTTCTGCAGCAGGCATGGCACTTTTCATGTCGAAGGTTTGTGGCGGCGCGGCACTGAGAAGTGCTTGTACGTCTGTTGGCAACCCTGAAGTATTGATAGTTGAAACGCTTTGGCGGACTTTTGGGGTGCCATCAAGTAGTGGCCGCACCAGCAACGTTGCGGTGAGCACGCTGAACCCGAGACCCGCAGCAATAACGACGCGTGGGATGCGATGAAGTTGTTTGCTGATGCGAATGGGAGTTTCAATGAGTTCGTAACTCAGCGCCGACAATGCTGTAGCGCCAATACTAGAAAACAATGCCAATTGCACCGGAGACAATGAGAGCACTGGCTTGGAAAGCACGATGAGTGGCCAGTGCCATAGGTACGTGCCGTAGGAAATACGGCCAAGATATGTGAGGTTTTTGGAGGAGAGAACACGTTGAAACGTTGAGGGCAAATGTGGCTCAAGTGACCAAATGAGCCCCACTGCTGCAGCTGTTGCCAGTAGTCCACGTGTGCTTGCCGAAAGTGATGAGAAGAACCAACCGTCACCAATTGCTAGAGCAATAAATGCAATGAATACAAGTGGGGTAATGGCACTTTGAAAGGGAAGTTGTGCAGGAGCACTTGCTGATTCTTTCTGACGAAGAAGAACGACTGCAAGTAGTGCACCCGCGGCAAGCTGATACACGCGTGTGTCGGTTGCGTAGTAGGCCCGCATGGGGTTGCTTTGTTGGGTAATGATTTGTAGTGCGAGCGATGCAGTAAACAACGCGCTAATTCCCCAAATGATGTTGCGGAACTTTTTGAGTGGTTCCCCCCACTTGGTGAGCAGTACCAGCAGCAACGGGAATGCGAAGTAAAACTGTTCTTCAATGGCGAGTGACCAAAAATGTAGGAAGGGGCTCTTGTTGACGTCGTCAGCAAAATAGTTTGTTGATGCCCCAAGAAAATTCCAGTTTGCAAAATAGAGAAGTGAACTACGGGCGTCGTCGACAAAACTCATCGCCACGAGTCGGGGTTCGGTGACCGAAGCAAGAAGGCAGACAATAACGATGGCGATGAGTGCTGCGGGAAGAAGGCGCCGTACGCGCCGTGCATAAAACCGACGCAGTTGAATGGACCCAGTTGAACGGTATTCCGCCAGCATCACGTTGGTAACAAGAAAGCCCGACAACACAAAGAAGAGATCAACACCAATGAATCCGCCGCGCATCCATGAGAGACCACTATGGAAGAGCACCACCAGATACACGGCAACTGTGCGCAGCCCATCGAGGGCTGGACGGTGCGTAAATGCCTCAGAAGAGGGCAAAGGAGAATGAGTGGATTGAGACAACGTCAGTATTCTACGAGTTGAAATGTCTTGCGCTAAAGGCTCAGGCGCACAATGATGGCCGCATCGTTTGATTCTTGACGTCGAAACATGCCCTTGAGGAATGACGAGAGGTTGACAAAGCGGGAAACGATGCCGTATTTCTTGTTGACTGCTTTTTCTACAGCGGCGAGGTCTTGCGGATTTTCCTGCGGTGTGACAACCCGTGCGGTGCCGTGCACTTTGGTGCTTCCCGGACGCACGCGGCCACGAACGTCGCATGGTTGAAGCGATACCTGTGCATTGGCACGTACGCGCTTCACTTTCCAAGCATCGCCTGCAGAAGTAAATGCCACTTCGTTTGCCGACAACTGAACGATCCACACGGGAAGGGATCTTTCTTCGCCATTGCGTTTTACGCTGGTAAACGAAACGTATTTTTCATCGCCGATATGGCGCGTTGTGCTCATGGGGGAAGTGTATTGCTCCCTGGTTGTCGTACCGCTACCTTTCGCGTTTCTGTATTGAGTGAGAGCTTCCAGCCCCCTTCATGAACGCATCGATGATGTGTGGCGCAGAGCGGAACGAGATTATTGAGGTCGGTAGGGCCGCCACTATTCCAAAACGTGAGGTGGTGTGGCTGGCATTGCCCCACGGGAACCTGGCATTGCGGAATTGCACATGTGGGGTGCATTGCTTCGAGCGCTTGGCGTTGTTGCCGAGAAGCGAGACGACTAGAGCGACCAAGGTCGAGAACAGCACCTGCAGAACTGAGAACAACGGGGATGATTTTTGCTTCACACGCCATGCGGCGAATGGTGCTGATGGGAATGTTCACATCGGTTCCGGTGTGCATGAGAGTGTTGGGGTGCACCCCTTCAACAAGTGTGCGATAGTCGATGACCACACTGATTTCAGCGCGATGATGAGGTGAAACTTGCCCGTTGGTCTCGCTGGATTGGTGGACAAGGGCAACGAGACCCAATGCATTGAGGTGCTGAACGCGTGCCTCGCCTTCGGGGCAGGTACTGGGCGTGCGCTCATGGAAAAGACGGTCGAACACCTGTTGCAATTTGCCAACCACAGACAGCCCTGATTCGGGGTCAAATTCGCCGTGCATGCATACCATTCCTGAGTCGCGGTCGACCCAGTGCCGTAACCATGTTTTGCGTCGTTGTTGCTCTAAGCGCTCGAGTTCGTTGTGAGATGAAAGGCGTAAGACAGCTTGTTTCAATGCCCGAGAGAAGTTGTCGGGGGTGGAGTGGGTGGCCACATTTGCCAGCCACTCACTTTGCTCTGAGAGATGCGAGCGTTCTTCGGAACTCAGTGTGCTCATGTTGCGGGCAACAACATCGATGTGTGCACTGGAAACAGAGCCAGCCTGAAGTGCTGTCTCTAATTGGGGAAACTCATTGAGTATTTCAACGCGCTTTAACTCGCGGCGAGCATCGCTACGAGTGATGCCGCTTGCAGAAGCAAGAACTTGCTCTGGCAGAACTGCTTGTGAGACGGCCGAGATTTCTTGAAGTCGCCGGGTGAGATGCACGTGGAAAGAGTCGACCCAAGCTTGTACCTCGGAAAGCTTTTTGAGTGCCCGCCTGAGCCCTTCGGTATTGAGCGTTGCCACTTCAATAAGTAAGAGTTCGCGCAGAGATTGCCGAACTGAGGCGTTGTGGTCTTGTGTTGAAACGAGGTGTAGAGCGCCCATGATGTGCCTTCCTGTGAAGTGCGGTGCTGGGCGCAATGCCGATATGCACACGATAGGTGCGGGGTGTAACAGACAACTAGAGTTACCAAGTGAGCACTCGTGACTTTTGGAATGAAAAATACGCCAACACCGACTATGCCTACGGCACCGAACCCAATGAGTTTCTTGCATCTGCAGTAGCAAAACTCAAGCGCGGCGAAACGCTGAGCCTGGCCGAAGGGGAGGGGCGAAACGCTGTATGGCTTGCGCAGCAAGGTTTCACTGTTTCTTCTATTGAGCAGTCGGAAAAAGGTGTAGCGAAAACCTTGCGACTTGCACTGCAGCGTGGGGTCATTGTGATGGCCGAGCGTGGTGAATTGGAAACTTTCAACATTCAACCCAATTCATGGGATCTCGTGGTGTCGATATATGCCCATACTCCTCAAGAGTTGCGTCGCAAACTGCATCGCCAGGTTGTAGCCGGTTTGAAACCAGGGGGAGTGTTCATTCTCGAGGCGTATACACCAGCTCAAATTCCGAACAACACAGGTGGGCCAAAAGATGCTTCCCTCATGCCAACAGCTGAACTACTTCGTTCAGAACTTCACGGGCTGGTCTTTGACCACCTTGAGGAAATAGAACGCGATGTGGTGGAAGGTTCCTTGCACACAGGTACTGCTCATGTTGTGCAACTAGTTGCGCATCGCGCACCTTAGACTTTCACCATGTCTGAAATTTTGGAAAGCCCCATCGAGTTCGTCGCCAACCACATCAAAACCTATGTTGCAACGAACGGTGAAGATGGCCACATGTGGCAAGGCGTACCGTGCTTGTTGCTCACCACTACCGGAAGAAAATCTGGCGCTCAACGACGTTGTGCACTCATTTACGGAATGGACGGCAACGACTACGTCGTTGTTGCATCACGTGGCGGCGACGCAAATCATCCGTTGTGGTACAAAAACATGCTCGATACACCACAAGTGACTTTGCAAGTAAAGGGCGATGTGTTTCAGGCAACTGCGAGCACTATCGCCGAAGGCGCAGACCGCGACAGATTGTGGAATGCAATGGCCGCAATTTGGCCCGACTACAACACATATGCAGAAAAGACGGAACGCCGCATTCCGTTGGTGCGACTCACTCGCATTTAACTATTTTGCGGGTGGCGTGAAGATGACATCAAAAGTCAACTTCATAACTTTTACCCACGACTCTGCTTCGAGTTCGTTGTGGTCGAGGTCGACCAAAATGCGCGAGAGTGCATGACCCTGAACAAATACGCCAAGTGCGTGAGCAGTGATGTCGGTGCGCACCCAACCCATTTTTTGACCATATTGAAAAACTTCGGTGATGACGTTGGTGTATTGGTGCTGTTTTTCTTGTAGCGCGTACCACAAATCTGGACGACCATATGCGCTTGAGATTGCATTTAATCGCATCGCACGTATTTTGCGGTCGTTTTTCTGCATGCTCAAAATGGTGAGGCCCAGCAAATTCTCTACGAATTGGTCGAACGTCGTGCAGGTCAAAAGACCACTTCGCAGTTCCTCGGAATCATTCTGAAGGTAAGTGCTGTACTGAGCAATACGTGCTGCGTAAATGAGACCTTCGCGGTCGCCGAAGTGATAGTACAAAGAACCTTTTGATACACCTGTTTCCAAAAGAATGTCATCGATGGTGAGATGAGATTCGCCGCTTTCCTCAAGGCGACGTATGACCGCTTTCAACACAAGGTCAACAGTGGACTCAGAACGTTGTTGCGGTGCAGGTGGTTTCTGTGTGGCAGCCATTATTCACGTTCAATGTAAGGAGCAAGTAGTTGCTGCACGCGCATGTGTTCGGGAATATTCTCAATACCAATCATGCGGTCAACTTGCTCATGGAAGTTCCAAATACGACGCTCTTGGTAGTTCACCACAATGCCTTTCATTGCAGGTGACTCAAGCGACTCTTGCATGGGGGCCATGTTGCGCTTGTCTTCGTCCATGATGTGGTCGAATTCGTCCATGCGCTGTTGCCAATGTGGTGGCAACTCGTCACCTTCCCAGTTTTTTGGTGCGTAGTGCACCCAGTCGAGCCGTGTTGTTTTTTTATCGATGGGCCAGAACATGAGAAAGGGGTAGCCGTATGAAGCAAGTGGCGCAATGAGATTAGGGAACAAACTAAATGCAGTGCTTGTGGAACGAATGAGGTTGTTGACCGAAGGAATATCGATGAATCGCGGATCGGAAAACTTTTGGAAGTCTGACCAATCTTTCATGCCGCGCATTTCCACTGCCTTTTTAGAAAAAGGAGTGACCATGCGACTGCAACCATTCGGGATAAGACCCATAGTTGCCCCGCGGTTGTCGAGTGCCGACCAGCCACCGCGGTCGTGAATGAATTTGAAGTGATATACCTCAAAAAATGCTTCTGCAGTTAC